>CAZTNJ010000001.1:0-1020 GCA_964614835.1 uncultured Ignavibacteria bacterium
ATACGCCAGCCTGAAGCCCATACTTGCTGTCGTTAGCTATTGCAATCGCTTTCTAAAAATCGTTGAATGGTTCGATTGTAGTTACCGGCCCGAACACTTCCACACAGCTCACTTTCAAATCGGGGCGGACATTTTCCAAAATCGTGGCTTCGTAGCAGCTATCGTGACGTTTCCCGCCGGATACTATTTTCGCTCCGGCGGCGACAGCTTCATTCACCCAACTTTCGACCCGTTTGGCGTCATCAAGCGAAATTAGCGGGCCAAGAAATGTGTCTTCCAGAAGCGGGTCGCCGTACTTCAGCTTGGATGCTTCTACCGCCAACCGTGATTTCAGCTTATCGTAAACTTTTTCATGAGCAATTATTCTCTGCACGCTGATACAACTTTGCCCCGATTGATAAAACGCCCCCATTATCAGACGTTTAACCGCGTATTCTATATCGGTGCCCGAATCGACTATACAGGCCGCATTGCCCCCCAATTCCAGCGTGATTGTTTTTTTGCCGCAGTGGGCTTTTATATCCCAACCGACATCGGGCGAACCGGTAAACGACAGATGCTTGATCCTATCGTCGGTTACCATCGGTTCGGCGTCGCGATGCCCACAGGGCAGGATACTGAATGCGCCTTCGGGGATGGCCGTCTCGGCCATGATTTCGCCCAAAATTAACGAGCTTATCGGTGTCGCGGATGCCGGTTTTAACACAAACGGACAACCCACCGCGATTGCCGGAGCGATTTTATGAGCCGCCAGATTCATCGGGAAATTAAACGGCGTGATAAAACTGCAAGGTCCTACCGGGAACCGTTTCCAGAGCGCCTGATACCCTTCGGCGCGAGCGGAGATATCCAACGGCATCGTTTCGCCATAGATTCGCACGGATTCTTCAGCGGCGATACGAAATGTATCGATCAGACGAGTTATTTCCCCACGCGAATCGCGTATCGGCTTGCCTGCCTCGATTGCCAGTACCTGCGCCAACTCATCTTTGCGTTTGGTGATCCTATCAATAATCTGAT
>CAZTNJ010000001.1:1030-22602 GCA_964614835.1 uncultured Ignavibacteria bacterium
CCCTTTCTCTCAGGACCAGAGAAACAGTGTACCAGGATTTCCTGTTTCTTATACGATGGCAATTCGCGCATCGGTTTGGCGGCGGCCGCAGCCAGTTCGATAGCTTTTTCGACAGTGGTCTTATCTGCCTTGGCGACACGAGATACGATTTCGCCGGTATATTTGTTGGTGACCGGAATTTCCAAACCGCCCACAACCGGTTTGTTTCCCAGGTATAACGGATATTGTGAATTCAACATTTTTAGCTCTCCAGCAAATTTAACAAGATCAAACCGTGGATAAATTATCGAATAATAGACGGCTTGTAAACGGAAATTAAACCGGCGCATTATAAAAAAGAGGGCATCGACTCTTCGTCGACGCCCTCATGGATTTAGATTTATAGAATCTATTAATATCGATTAACGAGAAGTGTATGGCGTATTGAGTTCAAAATCGATTCCTGTTTGGCCCGATACGCCGGAGTTAATCATAATCAAACTATCGACATTGCCCGAATGGCTATAACCGCCAATTAGATCACCAGTGGTAGGTCCATTTTCACTCCCCGAACTATCGGCATCCCAGAAACCAACTGCGTAAAGATCGGTACTTTGCGTAATCGGTATTAGATATGAATCGGGTTGTGATAGCTGTACCCAGTTTAACTCCCTGGCTAGCGTATCCTGCAAAGGATCGCCATTGAATAGAAGCACATAAACGGCGCCGCCTCCGCTCACCCAGGTCGGACAGGTGACTGTCCCGGAAACGCCCACCATGGCCGCGAATGAGGCCGTTTGAATCAGGTTAAAATATGATTCACTACCGGCCCGATGGCCGTAATTATGCTGGTAATACAAATCGTTAACTGTTACCGGCCAATAGAGCGAATCCTCATAGTTGCCTATATTGCCATCGACATCGATCAAAAACCAGATATCATAATCGCCTGTCCCGAGAATACTGTCGGGGTAATTATCCGAGAGATTGACAGCCAGGATTGCTGAATTGTGATAAATCATGGCCACACCGCCAGCCAGATTGCGCTCATGACGATTTAAAATATTTACCCCATCATTAACCAATCCCAGCCCAATTGGCTGACCGTCATGGCCATATGGAATATCATCAATACCGAATACGATCGATTGAAATTCCTGTAACGCCGCGCCGGGTATGATGAATGTTTCATCTTCATCGGCGGTAACATCGAGTACGCCCCAGAGCAAATCGCCCCGAGTAATAAAATCACCGGAACCGCTGTTGTCGACATCAACTACCAACATCACCTGATAGGTGCGGGCGACGAAAAATGGTATGCTTATGCTCGCCTGATTGTTGGTCACCACTGCCGAATCTAATTTCCCTGGAATAGAATCGCCCCAGTTCTCCCAGAACGTGAAATACACTTGATGGCCGTTCAACGCATAGCCGTCCGGCATGGTCACGCTGAAATCCAGATTGGCGGCAGTTAACGTGTAATACGAAAACGAAAATTTAGCCCAATCATTATCCCCCTGAATATAATTCCAATTAACAATTGAATCAATCAGATCGCCTTCAGTAATGTTTCCTTCGTTTTCGAACCAATCTTCCGGCTGACCATCGATATCTACCAACGACCAGATATCATAAGTGTCGGAAGGCAATTGCCACAGGCTATCTTGTCCTTCCGGCGCATTGATTGCTATTAGGGCGCTATTGTTGTAGATTATAGCCGCTCCGCCGCTGACATTGCTGATTCCGCTGCCTAAAACATCCGTGCCCGGCTCGAACAGCCCCACGCCGCAAACCTTACCGTCGTTACCGGATGGTATCCCCTGTACACCGAAAACCACAGAATTCATTCGTTGCCAGTAGTATCTGGTTAGATTGATAATACGATTTTGATTGATACTAAGATCAAGCGTACCCCAGAATAAATCGCCCGGGTCAACCGGGTTTTCGCCGAAACCGTCATTGCCGACGTCGACAACAACTAGAAGTTGATAGGTGCCGTCGGGAATATCCGTTAACTCAATCGAGGCCGTTATGCTGTCGATTGTTCCATTAGCGGTTTTATAGGCGATCGAATCACCCCAGCTATTCCACAGTCCTGCTTGTACGGTTTTGCCATCCAGATTGGAATCTGGCGGTAAGGTTATATTGAAAGTTAACGTACTACCCTTGTCGGTATCCGAATCGGTACTGCTGCAACCGCCGATAAACAGAATCGCCGACATTATCGCGACAAGTGCCCACCCTGATCGTGTTTTGGTAAACATTTTCACATCCATCCTCCTTAACATGATTCAACTCTACCACAAGTGTTATCGTGAAAATATTGAAAAAAATTATAGGAAATTTATCGCGATTTTGCGATAGAAAATGATAATCAACAGCTTGAGGAGTGTTAAACAAGTTACAGCGACAATAAAGACGAAATTTACGATTATCGCGTAGGGACGAATTGCATTCGCCCGCAGGATTACTCCCCAATAATCTTCACAATCAGCCGTTTTCTTCTGCGGCCGTCGAATTCGGCGTAGTATATTTGCTGCCAGGGCCCCAAATCTAATTTGTCTTCGGTGACCGGTACAGTTACCTCGTGGCCGATAAGCAGGTTTTTCAGATGGGCATCGCCGTTGGTTTCGCCGGTCCTGTGATGGCGATAGTCGGGCCCTTCGGGAGCCAGTTTCTGCAGCCAGTCGTCGATATCCTTAATCAGGCCGTCTTCGGCATCGTTGATATACACTCCCGCCGTGATATGCATGGCGCTAACCAAGCACAGCCCCTCTTTGATTCCTGATTTCTGCAGTTGTTCTTCGACCAGATCGGTTATCAGCACGTATTCGCGCTTATTTTTGGTATTGAACCAGTGGTAGTAAGTGTGGGATTTCATACGCATTTTGCAGTTCAAGACCCCTGTGGTCTTGGCGATTTTATTTGTAATTTTGCCAATGTTACAAATTCCGGGCGACTCGCGATTCGCCCCTACAATTTCGGGCACGTTATATCGTGCCGCTACGGGATTTCGGGGCGTATGCGATACGCCCCTACGCGAATTCGTTTCGGGAATCGTAGTTCCCGAAACACTATCCTTCCATCGCTACATGCGCGAACACTTTGGCGTCGCCGAGGATATTCGATATCAGGGCGTATTCGTTCGGCTGATGAGCCACTTCAAATATCTTAGCCCAGACTGCCGCCGAATAACCGGCCCGACGGAATATCGCCGCCACCGTGCCGCCGCCGATTCCATAGGAATAAGGTTTAACCTGATAGACGGTCTCGATACCGCGCATTAAGGCTTTCACTACCGGCGAATCCGGTGAGGTGGCCGGGGCAGCCTCGGCCCGTTGCCCGTGCGACATGGTGATAGTCACACCATCACTTTTTTCGATTTCATCGGCCCAACCGCGAATCCGCGCCTCGACTTTGGCCAGCGGATATTTCGGCAACACCCGGCAATCAATATAGAAAACGTCATCCCCCGGGATAGTGTTTATATTGGGCACATTGGCTTCTTTCTTGGTCGGTTCGAATGTCGAATACGGCGGTTCGAACAACTTGTCCTTATCGCCGAATTCCTTGTAGAGCTCGTCTAATTTCACCACCAGCTTGGAACCAGCCCGGAACGCGTTCTTGGCCAAATCGGGACGCGACCCGTGCGCCTGCACTCCCTTGGTGGCGATTTTTATCCAGGAAATAGATTTCTCGGCCACTTCGATAGCCGCGCCATCCGGCAAACCGGAATCCGGCACCAGGATATAATCATCCTTGCCGAAAATATTAGCGTGGTTGTTCAACACATAGGTGATTCCATAATCGGAACCGACTTCCTCATCGGCGACGAACAGCAGGCACAAATCGTATTTGGGCTGGATTTTGCTTTCGACCATCGCCAGCGCCGCTATATACGATGCCACCAGCCCCTGATGGTTATCTTCCACGCCGCGCCCGATAAGCTTATCGCCATCGACTTTAAGCATGAACGGATCGGAATGCCAGAGCGACAATTCACCGGCGGGTACTATATCCAGATGGCTCATCACCCAGACTTTACGTGATGAATCCTTGCCTTTGATAGTGTAAACCAGATTCGGCCTTTTGCCGGAACTCACCCGCGAATCGGGGGCATGATAGGCCTGCGGTTCAGGAAATCCCTTCTTTTTCAGATAGTCCATGAGCGCTTCGGCTTTTTTCATTTCGCCATCGCCGTCATTTTCCGGTGCCAGCGCCGGGATAGAAACCAGCAGTTTTTGGATTTCGATTACTTCGTTCTTGTAACCGTCGATACGTTTAAAAAGCTCGTTAATCATTATCCGACTCCTTTAATATTTCGTCGTAATTATGAATCATCTGCGGCGGGATTTTTCCCAGACACCTCAAGTATGTATAAAGGTTTCCCCGGTGATGAATTTCCTCGTCGATCGCCACTTGAAGCAGAATCTCTCCCGACAGTTCGCCGAATGGCGTCGGGCGCACTTTCATGAATCTGCCATCGGGCTCTTGCGAAAGCAGTTCGATAGTCTTGCGATTTTCCAGTTTGAGTTTATCGCGGATCATTTCCTTTTCGAACAGGTTGTGGGTCATATCGGGCGGCTGTTTCCATTCATCGTTGAGGAAACCTTCGCGGATATAAATCTCAACCTGGATAATGTGCTTGAACAATTGCGAAACGGTCATAATTTCCGGCGCCGGTCGAAAATCAAAAGAGTCGACCGGAAATTCATCGAGAAGTTTTAAAGTTAGCCGCCTGACATTTCGCCAGTAGCGGAGCATGTTTTTTTTATCCATACTTTTCGTGCCTGTAGACCGCTCGATAAACAGTAATCGTAATCATCGATTCACTTAAATCATTTTGACGTTTAAGCATAGCGCCAATCTACAAAAATCCTCCGGGCAAGACAAGCTTAATTATGTTATCCCATCTATGTTCCATATACTTAGGAAAAACGGAGCCGGTTCGCCGGTCAGATAAATAATCGGTATAAAAATGACGCCCGGCGGGATTTGATTCGATGAATCTTTATAGAGATAAGCCCGTAAAAGGTTCAATTATCTTAAATTTGGAGGTTGCGATAAATCGGGATTGTCGCCGTTTCCAGCCAGCTTTTCTCTGTAACAATTCAAGACAGCTAATTCGATTTTTCGCCGCATTTCGGAGTTTATCGGATGAGCGATATCCTGATATCTGCCCTGACCAAGTTTACGTGATGGCATGGAGACGAATAGGCGTTGACCATTGTCGATGATTTTTAAACCTTTCACGACAAAGGCGTTATCGAATGTAATATTGGCAAAACCCTTAAGGCGGTCTTCATCATGAAGAGATATTTTGATATCCGTTATTTCCACTCATCCTCCAAAGCCCGCCCTGGCGATCAGAGAAACAGCCGTCAATCCGCCTAAATAATCGAAGGCAACACTACAGGTTCACAGATAAATGTCTGAAAACCATTATCTGAAAACTTTGCCGCGATTGGTTGCAAATTTACGGTTTTATTGAATACCCCAAACATCGCCGAACCCGAACCGCTCATGGAAGCATAAAGCGCCTTTTCGCGGATTAACTGCTCCTTTATCATTGCTAAATCATCGCTAACCGCAAAGGCCAATTCTTCAAAATCATTGCGAATTTTACTCATTAGGCGAACAATATCGGCAATATTAGTCCGCTTGTCCAAAATTATGTTATTTACATTATTTGTCAAGCGAATTTTAATATTTTGATATGCCCAACGCGTATTAATTGAGATTTCAGGCTTGATTATCAACACCTGATAGTCGGTTGGCAAAATGAGCGGCTCTAGCATATCCCCTATCCCCGTGGCTCGCGCTTGGCCGGTCCCTAAAAAAAATGGAATATCAGCCCCCAGCGAGACTATCCGGCGCGTTAGTTCTTTCGGATCTAATTCTAGTCCATATAACCGAATCAATCCCCTGACTACATAAGCGGCATCTGCCGACCCGCCACCAAGGCCAGCCCCTTGGGGAATATGCTTTTTCAGGATAATTTTCAAGCCGGGATATTGAGCCATTTCGGATATCATCAGGGCGGCCCTATAGGCAAGATTTTCTTCTGATTTTATTCCGGCTACTCCATCACAGACCAGCTCGATTCTGTCGGATTTCTCGAGAGTTAAATCATCATAAAGGCTTACTGTTTGCATCAGCGTATCGATATCATGATAACCATCGGGGCGTTTGCCCATTATACGCAGGTAAAGATTTATTTTCGCCGGTACTTTTAGGTGTATTTTCACGCTATTATTCATATATTGCTAATCTTGAAATAAATCCACATCCGAAGTTTTCGTTTTATTATCATTCGGTGCATCAAATCTACTATGTCTCGAGTTGATTTATAATATACACCTCTGTCATAACGAAATCAAGAAACATAATCCTTGATAAGGCTTGATTTCGGCGGCCTGAATAAAAAATGAAAAATTTCTGCCGAAATTCCAATAGATTGAGTATAATAGCATATGGCGATTTTCGGCCCTTTTATACAATAGGGCCAATTACAGGTCAAAGAAGAGTAGGGAAAGGCAAATAAAATGAGAGCGTTAATTACTGGTATTACCGGTCAGGATGGTTCCTATCTGGCGGATTTTCTACTAGGCAAAGGGTATGAAGTCTGGGGTATGGTCCGCCGGAGTTCCACCGAAAACTTTGACCGAATCGAACATATCAAGGACAAGATTACGCTTCGGCAAGCCGATTTGCTGGATCAACTTTCGATTGTCGAACTTATCGACGAATGCCGCCCTAATGAAATCTATAACCTAGCGGCACAATCATTCGTACCGACAAGTTGGGCTCAGCCGCTTCTTACCGGCGAATTCGACGCTTTGGGAGTTACCAAAGTCCTTGAGGCAATCCGCTTAATCGACAAAAATATCAAGTTCTATCAGGCTTCATCATCGGAGATGTTCGGTAAAGTGAAGGAAGTTCCTCAAACCGAGAATACGCCCTTTTACCCGCGTTCTCCTTATGGCGTAGCCAAGGCCTATGGGCATTTTATAACAGTTAATTATCGCGAGAGCTACAATATATTCGCGGTTTCCGGAATTCTCTTTAACCATGAATCCCCTCGACGCGGTTTGGAATTTGTTACTCGCAAGATTTCAAATGGCGTGGCCAAAATTAAGTTGGGTCTGGCCGAAAAACTTGAGTTGGGCAACCTCGATGCGAAACGCGATTGGGGATTCGCCCCCGATTATGTGCGAGCCATGTGGATGATGCTTCAGCACGATAAACCGGATAATTTTGTTGTGGCAACCGGCAAAAATCATTCGGTGCGTGATTTTTGCGAAATCGCCTTCAAATATGTCGATCTCGATTATAAAGCGTATGTTACAACCAACCCAGCCTATATGCGCCCCGCCGAAGTTGATATCCTTCTTGGCGATCCATCACATGCTAAAAAGACTCTGGGCTGGGAACCCGAAGTAAGTTTCGAACAGATGGTAAAAATAATGGTCGAAACCGATCTAAAACGATTGGCTAAATAGCGCAAATTTAAAAGGAGCCATATCGCTGGCTCCTTTTTTAATTCAATCCTGAATATCGATTCATTATTTTCTTTTTAGATTTAGTGGACGAGCCGCGTCAGTTACGGCGTCGATTTTGACCGCGAAACTGGTGCGATGAGCTATATCTTCATCCGTAACATAATGAACATCCAACAAACCGCCTGTCCGAAAACCAGTCTGCATGAAATTCATCTCATCCAAACATAAACTCCAACCATTCATCCAGGTTTTAAGAGACTCTAGTTGTGCGTCCGTGCCCCTGAAATGCACCAGCAAATCAATATCGCTGTGTGGGCCGGCAGTGCCGTTCTTAGTACTGCCGAAAACGTACATACCGCGAACTCCCGTGGTATCAGGATCAACCTGGGCCGCGATATTTTCCGCCATCCGCAAACGCCAGCGCCAGTAGTTTTCGGGATGCTGTTCTTCATGCTCAATCGGTTGGACTTCCGTTGTCGATTCAGTGCGCGGGGATGTTAAGTAGGCCAAAGCTTGTTCAACATCGGCATTCATCAATACCTGCAGAATCAGACCACCTGTCGTTTTGGGGACATCGATTAGTTTTACGACATCGGTCAAATTTTTATATTCAGGCAGAACTTCCGCCAGAATATTCGGCGCATTCGCGAAGAAACTTTCGTTAAATTTAGTGGCGAAATCATCCGGATATAGTGGCAAATAACGAATTCTGGCTTCCACCAAATCCTGGAAAAAGTGAGTACCAAACGAAAGGTCGGGCACATAGTTGCCTTTTTTCCTGGCGATTTCGATCATCACCGATGTGTTATTGATGTCCGAATAAGTGACACTCACGCCCAATTTAATATCGCCGCGGCTACCCCAGCGACCTGGACCCATCAGGATAAACTGGCGTTTCGGCAGTAGTTTATTCAGTGCCCCAACCGCCCTACCGACATCTATCATCGTGGCCTTATCGGCGATTTCGTTGTAAGCGAACGGGTCTACATAGACAATATGAGTTATATCGGGGACCCGTCCGTTTGAGATAAATTTATTGGCTTTAAATATAATTCGGTCTTCGGCGACATCTTTGGGGATTGGCGCCGCGATATCGTCATCGGAGTAACTCTGGGGGCGGCATTGAAGCAGATAAAAATCCTTCCCATCACAGGCAAACTCGATATCAACCGGCGTTCCAAATTTTTGCTGAAGCAACTTTGAGAGCGATCTGGCTTGCTTAATAAACGGCGAATGATTCACTAACCCCTCGAACGTTACGATAAGCTGGTCTTTCTGGAAATCTATCCCCATAACCGGCGGCGTGCGAAGTGTATCGCCATCATAAACCGATACGATTTTATTCAGCATCGGATATTCATCACCATATTCTCGAAGCAAATTTTCTAATAACACAGTTTCGAACGTATTAGTTTCAAGATTGATAACATCTATGTGTTTAGGGGCGTATCGAACCATTTCTTCGGTAGTAACATTTACCCTAAGTTCAGGTTGCCCTGGGGCAATCAATACCGGATAATCATCGCTGACTCTATCGACGGCGCGAGTCCCCAGACCGGCCACAATGCGAATCAGACCATCATCGCGTTTTATCCGGGCCGACCAGCGAAATTCGTTATTGCTAAAAAGCACACCCGCATACGCCGGCATAAAATACGGGCCAACCCGTGTACCCACTACTTCCTGAATCATGATACCCATTTCTTCATGGAAATCCAACAGACCCCGCTCGGTTCGATATTCGATTGGGTCGGGGCCGAAGGTCGAAGCGTATACTTCGGCGATAGCGTCAACCAGAGCATCTAAACGCTCCTGTTTGGTACCCTGATTAGCCAAAAACAAGCTCTTATATTTGCCCGAAAAGGCCGCGCCCATCCCGTCTTCCAGAAGGCTTGAACTGCGAACAATAAGCGGCTTATCCTTGAAATCATCCAGCGCTACCGATAAACCCTTGATAACTTCTGGAGGGAAATACGAATTCTTGAACGTTTGAACGATATTGGGATACTCGAGACGGACCTGGTTTATATCTTTGTATTTCTGTTCGGTGACCTCATCCAGATGGTTATAATGCATAAAATGCAGAAGCATATCGGATGTCAGATACCAGGTTTTGGGTACTTTTAGATCTTTGAAAGTCTCATCATCGCGACTGCTCTTCTTGACTATCCGCTCGGCCAAATATAGCCCGGCGCTTTTACCGCCCAGATTTCCGTGGCTGTCGGGCGCGAATATCACGTTTTGCAATAATTCATAAAAATCAGTGACATCGAGATAGTGCTTGGCAACATTGATATATTTTAAATTGTCGGAAAAGAACCTTCTGATTAGCGCCACATTGACGCCTTTGCGTATTGATGCCGATAACTCTATATCCGCGGGCGCGTTGTGCTTATAGCGGCGTACAGCTTCGGACACCTCTGATAAATCCAAATTACGATTTACCACCCGCATCAAGAAACTGAATTTATCTTCCTGAATCCATTTCTGTACCAGCGATAGTATCTCGCCGTCGCTTAAATTGTCAGCCGCTATTTTAAACGTTTCATCGCTTAAGAAATCGCTGAAATATAGCAAAGTGCTTTTCTGATACGGACGATTCGAATCGACCATTAGATCAACCTCGGCCTTGGATTGATCAGGATTGTAATACTCGAGCAGTTTTTTGGCCACCTCGATACCGCTCCAACAGAGATGGTTGAGCATCTTATGCGATATTTTTAAATAGAGGTTGCGGTCGGTCTGACGAAGCAAATCTATCACTACCCGCCATTCCTCTTTACGATGTTCTGTCAGGTCTTGTTTGGCGGTTTGCATCTGGGTAAACAGGTGTTTCATCATATGGTAAGTGATAAAATGCCCGAGACGTTCGGCAATCGTTTGTACCAGTTTGACCTCTTCTTTGAGAAACGGACCGCTATCCGACGGGGGCATCTCCTTTGAATAGCTGATTACGACTCTCCCAACCGTTTCATCATGAACTTTTATATCGGCGGACTGGCTCCAGGGCGTATCCGTATAATTTGGCGATTTGTAAACTGAATCCTCTATAGTCAACTTAACTTGACATATATCAGGGTACTGCCAACCGGGCGGGATGGCCTCTATGATACCATTGCATACGTCATCCAGTATGGCATCTGGCTGGTTAAGCAGCTCTTCAATTTTATAAAGGCAATTAAGCTCCTTGGCCCTTTCCTGTAAAAACCAAACGAGCTTGTCGGCCGGCTTGATATGATCGCTCATTGTAGTATCACTCCGCGTCTGTTTCTCCCATCAATCTTTATCATCAAAGACGCCGCCGGTCTCACCTGGCGCACATATTGAGTTTCGGCTATCGTCTTTTGTTTCTCTATCCATGCCCAATTAATGCCATACTGGCCGGAATGGCGAACCGAAAAATACCCCACCTGGAAACTAATGACATTGTGGAAAAAGTGCGAACCCTGGCTGAGTTCTACATTCATGTCGGGAAGAGTTGCCTCGACTATTACTTTCGCTCCTGAGATGTTGGACCATTCGACCGGAATGCCAAACGGCGGATCGGTTGTGCCCAATCTGCCGTAAACTATCAACAGGTAAGCGCGATTTTCCTCCACCAGTTTACGATTTATATTGTCCAGATCGGCGGCAATAATACGGCTTTCGCGCTCGTCAAATCTTGATGTTTTTAGATAGACTATATCTTGAATATTATTTATCAGGCCATTTCCCAGCACTTCATCGGAGGCCGTTATTACGCTTGGGCCCGACATTTCCTCATCGTTGATTTCAATTCGCAAATCGGATACGAACATCGGCCGCACTTGTAAAAAACCGAACCTCGCCGGCTTTTCTCCTTCCGGGTCGAGGCTGACCGCGAACTCTATTTCTACCTCGCGCCCGAGCGTCGATTCGCAGAGTTTTAGCAACTCCTTCAATAAATCATTGATAGGAAACTGTCGGTATTGAAGTATAGGGGCAAACGTCACGATTCGCGGACCATAGCCACTGATCCCCACGTTCAATCTATCATCCTGGGGCGAATAGGTCGAGGCGACATAACGAAGTGTGCCATCCACTTCGGCGGCCTCAAGTCCGCATTTGAACATATATTCGGTCTCTTTAATTGGGTCGTGCTCCGGCGGTCTGCCCATATTGACCGCCCAGAATTCGTTTTGGGTATGTTTGATTAGATCGCCCATCGATTTGTAGGGCGGATAAGCTTTCGGAAAAGTTGGCGCATAAGTCCAGGATTTCCCGCCATCGACTATCATCTTACCCAATCCAAGCGCCAGATTGATTACGCCGTCCTTCGATTGAGCATGACCGGTCGGATAAAAATTGTACGACCTTCCTACCCCCGCGAAATGGGGATAGAAACGTTCGCCGAATCGCTGACCTACTACCTCCTGAATAATAACAGCCATCTTTTCATCGGCGGCAGTTTGTTTGGTCATCTTGATATATTCTTTGGCTTCTTTAAAAAACGTCGACGCGTATACGAATTTGATGGCTTCCACCAATATCCTGAACCGACTTTCAGTGTCGAATTGGTTATTGGGAATCATCTTGGTGGCGTAAACACCGGCAAATGGTTCGAACATTTTATCTTCCAGAAGACTCGATGACCGGATGGCCAATGGCGTATGAACCTGGGATATTAAGGCATAAAGATCGCCAACCAGTTCCGCAGGCAACGCCGCCTTCTGAAAGGCATCGGCGATATATTCGTCCCGCTCGTCTGAATATGCGATGTCATACAGGTTATTGCGTTGCATGAAAGCGTCAAACATATCGGTGGCGATTACCGTAAAAGTCGGAATATTCACTATGATCCCGGGAAACGCATTGTGATTAAAATGGGCCACTAAGCTATCTTTAATAAATACCAGGCCTTGAGCTTTACCGCCAATACTCCCCGAACCGATATAGGTGCATACTTCATCCGAATCGAAAAACTTGCGCTCGAAACGAGCCATTTTGTCTAACGATGTCCTATCGAATTTTTCTTCAGCCATAATTTTATAGTATTATTTGACGCCGCCACTTATCCGACGTAGTTTTGTATATTAAGAAACTTAACGTTGACGACTCCTTGCCGCAACAGTTTATTAGCTACACTAAATAAACTGAATATTCCGAAAAAAGAAAGTGAAAACTTAATTTTATAAAAGGAATTCTTGAAATCAAATTGGAATAAGCGGGAGACGGGGCTCGAACCCGCGACCAACAGCTTGGAAGGCTGTGACTCTAGCCAACTGAGTTACTCCCGCGCTGAGGATAAAATCTATTATCCGCTTACAAAAGTCAATATGAAATAATCGGAATCAATACCCGTAACGTACTTTTTAGATAAACAAAAAGAAAAATACCCGGAACATGACTGAATTGGCGAAAGTTTTACCCAACCAGGTACTAACCATAACATCTAACAAATCAATCGGGAGGAAAAATGCGATTGAACAAACTTTCCCTGATACTCGCCGTTTCCGGTATAACCTTGATTGTTATGCTGACCTACGCGGTATCGCAACCAACATCAAAGCGCCCATCAGTGGAACAGATTAAACAAGGTGCGTATCTGGTTAACGCGGGCGGATGCAACGATTGTCATTCGCCTAAAGTATTTACTGCCAAGGGGCCAATTCCTGATACGACCCGACTCCTTTCGGGCGCGCCTTACGATTCAAAAGTGCCGCCAATCCCGGCCGGGGTATTGGCTCCCGATAAATGGGGCGCCCTTTGTAATAACGATATGACTGTCTGGGCCGGCCCATGGGGCGTAAGCTTCGCGGCCAATATTACCCCAGACAACTTAACGGGTATTGGCGCCTGGACGGAAGACGCCTTTATCGCGGCGATGCGCACCGGCAAACATCTTGGCGCCGGAAGAGATATTTTACCGCCGATGCCCTGGTTTAATTATGCCTTGCTCCACGATTCTGACCTCAAGGCGATTTTTGCCTATCTTAAATCATTGAAACCAATCGCCAATCAGGTACCCGAACCGATTCCGCCATCCGGAAAATAAATCTATCGTATTGTTAAATTGAAAAGGCGACACCCACGAATGTCGCCTTTTTGATTGGAAATGTTTTAGTAATCAGGATTGAGTTCCGGCAATTGCCAGAAAAGATACTGACATTTTATTGCTGATTACCCGCGACGTATGACCCCGGTGCGCCGCTTTATGAAATTCTACCACCAAATTTGCCTACCATCCCGAATTGTGAATATCCGCTCCTCTTTTTTCGAATCATCCTCGACCAACCAGTACAATCCATTCGATGGCACGTTCTGATATTCCAGCGGTTTATTTTCTGCGGTAACCTTCCCGAGCGATTTCCATTCGTTTTCCCAGTAGAACAACTCATAGGTTTTTCCGGACACCAGATACGATTTTAGTGAATCGCCGACGGCCTGATTGTTCACCGGATTCGTCGCGAACAGTTTTATCGATAGTTTCTGCGTTGTATCAGCGACCAGCGGAATTATTTGATCGTCTTTATCGACAATAAATGGCGCGCCACAGGGAACAATTTCCTCATTTAGATAAAACGCCGGCATATAAGCGATATCCATCCCCATTGATGTGAATGTAACCATACCTTCATAAATATATCCCCAATGAATCGCCTCCCAGTTACCCGAATTGAATACGCAGATATAGGCAATATCGACCGAATCGGGAATCGTCGCGGAAATCTCAACCGTAGGGCAGGCTACATCCCCATATGCTGTTGTTACATCGATATAGTTTTTCCCGGCCAACCAGCCAGGCATCTTCTTTTGCTTTTTTCCCTGGAATACGAGATTGTCTTTTTGTTTCGAATACGTCTTCCGATAGGCTTTGGCTAATTTATGAAACAGCGTGTATTCACCGGGCGCGGCCTCCGCCCCCATGAACGGGATCACTTTCCCCTGCGCCGTCACTATCGCGTTCCAGGCATGATTGTTGCCGGCATCAGCCCAGAACGGCGTATAATCGCTGGTGACCGCCAGCCCATTGGCCCGCATGGCGTAGATTGCCATGTTGGTCATATCCTCGCATCTGCCCCTGCCGTGTCGAATCATCTCCGCGTACCCCTGGTCGGTGGGATGGAAATAGTAGATTGAATCGAATCCAAACCAACTCATGACGTCTTTGTTGATAAGTCGAGCCGCCTCGATTGGATCGGCCGTATCAGTCATCTGCGTTTGCAAATCAGCGTATCTATCGTAAAGCGGTTTTCGCCATGATTCAAGCGGTTCATTGCTGCCCCTGTATGGAAGCACGAACTCGCAGAAATTTTCGAACGACAGCGATTTCGCCCAGGGCTTTTCCCGCCAGGCTTTGAACGCGTAATCGATATTCACAATCAAAAAGGTGTCGGTGATAACTTCCAGGTCGTTCACCAAATCCTTTTTGCCGAAATCTAAGGGGCCGTGGATAGAATCGAGTTTCTCCCAATCGGCAATCATGGGCTCATAGCCGCTGTAGTTGAAAATATCGAACGGGATTTCGTTATCCAGCGTATCCCGAAGCGCGTAGGTGGCGTAGCAGTGCCCTTCCATATTGGCGATAAGGAAACAGGCGGCTCTGTATTTGAGCGAATCTTTCGAATCGGCATAATACTTGAGCACACGTTCCAGGTTTGCCCGGTTGGTCTTGGCCGAATCCAGAGCGGCCTCGATTTCTGGGGGGTAGGATGGCGTTTGTGCCGAAACGATCCTGCTGAATAGGAGCAGGCCGATCAGCATTCTAATGGAAATCGGGATCAGTGATTTATTATTTCGCATATTTTCTCCCATGTTCGCATATTTACGCTTATAGAGTAAAATATAGCGGGAATAGGCGAGAGGAACAAGGGGATAAATTTATTTCACAATAATGTATAAAATCCCTGTCATTCCGGGCCACGTCCACCTCTGGCGGACCTCCGTATCGGATGCCTCGGTCAGGAACCGCGACCTGACCGCACTTACATCAGCACCCGTATCGCTGTCTCCGGACTGGCCGGGTCGAAACGCACCAGCGCCAACTCCGGCCCATCATGCGCCGCCGAAAACATCTGCGTTTTCCCAATCGAATCGCGCCACGAACCGGATAAACGCGCCGTCTCGTGAATATGGCCATGAAGCGTTATCAATGGTTGTCGGGTTTCGATAAGCTGCCTTATCGCGATACTGCCCACATGCGGGTCCAGCGGTACATCATCGATAAATTTGCCATCGAGACCGGCCCGGTCAAGCTTGGTGTTATGCGGCGGGCTGTGAAATAGAAAAATCGACTTGCCTAAATCGGCGCTACCGGTCAAGCTATCCAAATCCTTTTTGATAGTCGAATACCTTTGTTCATCTCCGGAAATCGGTACCGAGCGCATTCCCTCCTCCGGCGAAACGCAACCCGGATCGATATAGCGGGATACATCGTAACGCTCCCAATCTTTCAGCAAGAACGGACTGGGCGGCACGTAAGCATAGCCATAAATCGCATATCCTTCCCAATCGAATTTGCGGTTATGCGCGTATTTCCAGATAAAACGCGATTCACCGTCAGCTATGGCGGATTCCTCGGCACGAGCATCATCATTGCCAAGTATCACGAAAACGTCGGGATATTCCAATCCCATGGTAGCTTTTAATCGCTGTAAATTAAGGGCTAAATAATCGGTAATAAAATGCTGAAATTCGCGACCATGTGTTTGCGAATGCATCAAGCCCGATGGAGTCAAATCGCCGCCTAAGAAAACCGCTTTGGGGCGTTGTTCGATTATGGCTTCAAACAGCCTCTCATAACGATAAAGGCGACCATGTAAATCCGACACAAAAAAGCAGAGCATTATTTAATAATCCTCGTCAAACCTATATCCATTATATCCTATAGCATATACCACAAACCGGTTCTGACATACAATAACAAAAAAAGCCCCCAAACCAATAGGCTGGGAGCTTAATATTCCAAGATATTATGCGTTATTTGGTTGCCGGCGCGGCTGGAGCCGCCTTGGGTATCATGTGGGCAATCTGCTTGTTCATCTCGGCAAATTTAAACGGCTTGTAAGTCGGGCTCTTTTCGTTATGGCAGGTCAGGCAGGTTTTTTCAGTCGGGATAAGCAAACCTGCCGCCACCGCTTTGGCGCGGTCTTTCATAATCGACATCGCCTTGTAATCGCTGCCTGGCCCATGGCAGGCTTCGCAGGAAACGCCTTCGGCCAGAGTCAGGGTGGTATCTTTCAGAGACTTATCAGCCGCGAATCCGGTGACGTGGCAAACAAGACACTTATCGCTTTTCTGGGGATTTTCGATTCCCAGCTTCTTGCCAACCTCAAGCGCTTCGGGAGTGGCCAAGGTCGCGTAAGCTTTGGCATGCGCCGATTTTTCCCAGATCGGGAATGCCTTGCCGCTTTTTTCGCTAACATGGCAGACTTTGCATTTGGCCGCGCCGATATATTTGGGGGCGGCATTTGCCTGATTTAGGGCGAAAGCGACCATAAGAACTATGGCAAAAACAACCGTTAATTTCCTCATCAGTCCTCCTAAGTTGTAATTAATTTCTTTAGATGCTTGTAATCTAATTTTGTTCGCGAAAATCGCTGGTTTTAGGCGGTAACCCGCGACCAGTCGAAATCCGCGCCAATTTCACGAAGCCTACCCAAACTTGTTGATTTAAGGAGCCTTACGATATCATCTTTCAGTCGTATCCAGTCCTCATGCAGCGGGCAGTATTTTTCTTTACAGCATTCGGCAAAACCGAAAATACATCCCTGATAATCATCCAGGTTATCGAACTGCGACGCGACATCGTAAAGCGAAAATGCCATCGCCTCTTTGGTTAAACAGAAACCGCCACCCAGGCCGGTTCTCGAATACAGAATTCCTCGTTTTGCCAGAGTAGACATAATTCTGGCCAAATAAGCCGCCGGGATTTTTGTTTTTTGCGCGATATCTTTGGTCAATTGACATTCGTCATCCCGAAGCGTCGTCAAATAATAGACCGCCCTTAGTGCGTAACGTGCTGTTTGTGACAATATCATGGTCCACCCAACCCTTCTATAAAGGGTTATTACATTATCTTGAACCCAAAGTCAACCAAAATCATATTTTGATAATATGATATTTAAGTTGCAAATAAATCACCATAATGATAGAATCGGCAGTTTTAAAAATATATCAAGCATATATTGAGGGAAACAACTTATTGATTGAAGGCATCTTACAAATATCGACCGAATCGACCATCAGGCTGTTTTCGATAGCTTAATAATAGTCTGACCAGAACTAACCAAGTCACCTGGCTTAAAATTCACGGCTTTTACCGTTCCCTCCATGGATGATTTAATCTCATTTTCCATCTTCATGGATTCGACTATAACCAGCGGTTGCTTGGGCTTAACGACATCGCCAACTTTTACCAACAGCCGAACGATCTTCCCTGGCATAGGGGTGGTAATCTCATCTTTAGCGTCATACTCCATCCCCTCTTTGGAATATTTTTTTTGTTTGGAATCAGGAATAGTCAATTCAATTGATTTGCCGTCGATATGAACGAAAAATTTACTATCCTGTTTCGCAATATAGGCGGTTATCGATTGATTGCCTATTCTAAATGTCAGGCTATTGGGCTGGGGATGGCTTACCTGAAGCTCTATTGGATCGCCACCAAGGGATATTTCATAACTGCCATCGGAATTATTATTTTTTATGGCCATCCGGGTAATTTTATTATTTATTAGAAATTCGTAATCCATACTTGCCTGTTCTATTTTATTTCCCGGAACCGATTCGCCAATCCCCCAATAGTTCCCATGGGCTGGGTATCGTTTGGACCGATATAAGATCCGATTTGCGATTAATATTTAGGCTATTATACAAAGCGGCCGCAATCAAAGCCCGCTGATTGCATTCGGTATCTGCGGAAGGCGACCAATTCGGCAGGTTGCGTTCGATAAAGCCGGTATCAAGATTGCCTGAGGCAAATTCAGGATGAGTTATTATCTTGTGGAGGAATTCGATATTCGTACGAATTCCCAGAATCGGGAAATCCGCAAGCGCTGAGGCCATCCGCTTACGGCATATTTCTCGGTCGGATGCCAAGGCGATTAGTTTAGATAGAATCGGATCGTAATAGACGGATACATCGCTGCCGGTCATCACTCCGCAATCATGGCGAATTCCCGGGCCGGATGGTTCTTGCATGAACAAAATTTTACCCGCCGAAGGCAGAAAGTTTTGGCTGGGGTCTTCGGCATAGATTCGACATTCGATAGCATGACCATTCTGGCGGATATCTTCCTGCTTAAGCCAGAGCTTTTCCCCGGCCGCTATTCTAAGCTGGGCATGCACCAAATCGATACCGGTTACCAACTCCGTCACCGGATGCTCCACCTGTAAACGAGCGTTGACTTCGAGAAAATAGAATTTCCTATCGGCATCGATTAAAAACTCGACAGTGCCCGCGTTGGAATAACCGGAAATAGCGACAACTTTCAGCGCGGTTTCTCCCATACGGCGACGCAAATCATCATCGAGTATTACCGAGGGGCTTTCTTCGACTATTTTCTGATGTCGCCGCTGAATCGAACATTCGCGTTCGCAGAGATGAATGGCGTTGCCGAAATTATCAGCCAGAATTTGAATTTCGACATGACGCGGACGTTCAAGATATTTTTCCATATATACGGATGGATCTCCAAAGGCGGCCTCGGCCTCGCGCATACCGGATTCGATAGCGGACCGGGCTTCGTCCTTCGACCATATAACCCGCATTCCTTTGCCGCCACCGCCTGCCGAGGCTTTCAGCATCACGGGGTAGCCGCATTTTTCGGCAAAGGCGATACAATCATCGACACCGGTAGTTTTGCCTTTCATGCCGGGGATAAGCGGAATATCATTCTTGGCGGCAATTTCGCGCGAGGCGACTTTATCACCTACCAGTCGCATGGCTTTAGGGTTTGGCCCGATAAAAACAATTTTATCTTTAGCGCAACGTTCGGCGAATACATAATTTTCGGAAAGAAATCCATACCCGGGATGAATCGCCCGGCTGCCCGTTTGTTTGGCGGCCGCAATTATGTTATCTATATTAAGATAGCTTTTTTGCGGTTCGGATTCGCCGATATAAATGGCCTCATCCGCTAAACGGATATGTGAAGCATCATTATCGATGGAGGAATATACGGCAACCGTTTTAATACCAAGTTCGCGGCAAGCTTTGATTATGCGAATCGCGATTTCGCCACGATTAGCGATTAAAATTTTATCGAACATCATTTATCCGAATTATTCACAAGGTCGATGCAAAATCAGGTCATCCATCTGGGTTTGCGTTTTTCCAGAAACGCGTTCATCCCTTCTTGGGCTTCCTCACTCACCCTCATTCGAGCTATAACCTCGGTTAAATAATTATTCAAATCGAATTCTCGTAATGTCGAACCGCGCGCCAGAAGCTCTTTGCAGGTCGCGATTGCCTGCGGGCCGCTGGAAAGCAGATTTTGCACGACGGTATCGATAGTATTATCGAGCTCATTATCCGGAACCACATCATGCAGCAAGCCCATTTTCAGGGCAAGATTGGCGGAAAATCGCTCGCCCGTTAAGAAATAGCGACGGCAATTGCTTTCGCCCATTTTCTTTACCAGATACGGAGAAATCACCGCGGGAGCAAGTCCAAGCTTGACCTCCGTAAAACCAAATTTTGCCCTGTCGGCTGCGATTGCGATATCGCTGGCGGCAACCAGACCGGCACCTCCGCCCAGCGCATGGCCATTGACACGCGCCACGACCGGCAGATGGCAAGCGGCTATCAAATGGAACATCCGGGATAACTGACGTGAATCTTCAAGGTTTTGTTCAAGGCTGAAATCGACCATCCCCTTCATCCATTTGAGATCGGCGCCGGCGCAAAAGCTATCGCCTTCGCCAGTTAAAACAACAACCCGAATTTTATCAGGGGATTTATTTACGCGTCTGAATAGATCGGTAATCTCTTCGATTACTACTTCGTTAAACGCATTTTTCACCTCGGGACGGTTGATGGAAACCCGAAGTATGTGTTCGGATTTTTCGATTTTAAGCGTATCGTAATTTAATTCGGCGAATTTCATATTGGTCATCGTATTGCGCAAATCGGGCAATGCAGGCATTGCCCCTACGCGATTTTATTTAATTATTTCCTGGGTTAATCACATTCTAAATATTCCGTATTTTTGTTCGGGAATCGGCGCGTTTAACGCAATCGATAAACCCAAACCTAATACCGCTCGCGTATCTATTGGATCGATAATGCCGTCATCCCAGAGGCGGGCTGTAGAGAAATATGGCGAAGCCTCCCTTTCGTAATTCTCCAAGATTGGCGTTAAAAATTCTTTCTGTTGAGCCTCGTTCATGGTTTGGCCTTTATCTTGAAGCGCTTTCATACGAACCATCAAAAGCACATTGGCGGCTTGCTCTCCCCCCATCACGCTAATACGCGAATTCGGCCACATCCAGAGAAAACGGGGTGCATAACCCCTTCCGCACATAGCGTAATTACCGGCGCCATACGAACCACCGATTATCACGGTCAGCTTGGGGACATCGGCATTTGCCACGGCATGCACCATCTTGGCACCGTTGCGGGCGATCCCACCATGTTCGTAATCTTTGCCGACAATAAATCCGGTGATATTTTGCAGAAACACAAGCGGGATTTTTCGCATGGTGCAAAGTTCGATAAAATGCGCCCCCTTAACGGCGCTTTCGGAAAAGAGTACGCCATTGTTGCCGATTATCCCCACCGGATATCCCATGATTCGCGCGAAACCGCAAACCAGAGTTTGCCCATACAGCTCCTTGAATTCCTGAAACTCGCTGCCATCAACTATGCGCGCGATAATTTCGCGGATATCGAATGGTTTACGTAAATCACGCGGTATGATTCCATATAGTTCGTCCGAACTATAAGCCGGTTCTCTGGGCTGAATTCTACCTATATCGGTTTTTTTCACTGGGTCGAGGCATTCGATAATATTACGCGTAATCTGAAGGGCATGCTCGTCGTTGAGCGCATAGTGATCGGCTGTACCCGATATCCGACAATGCACATCGGCGCCGCCCAGTTCCTCATCGGTTACCTCGGCGCCGGTGGCC
>CAZTNJ010000001.1:22612-44574 GCA_964614835.1 uncultured Ignavibacteria bacterium
ACCAATGGCGGTCCGCCGATAAATATCGTTCCTTGCTTTCGGACTATTACCGCCTCATCACTCATGGCCGGCACATACGCTCCTCCGGCTGTGCATGACCCCATGACAACGGCGATCTGCGGAATACCCATAGCGGATAATTTTGCCTGGTTGTAAAAAATCGTTCCGAAGTGCCCCTTATCGGGGAACACATCTTTCTGGTGAGGCAGAAATACGCCGCCGGAATCTACCAAATAGACGCAAGGAAGGCGATTCTCCATGGCGATTTCCTGGGCGCGGACATGTTTTTTAATCGTCATCGGATAGTATGTGCCGCCTTTGACAGTAGCATCATTTGCGACGACTAAAACTTCCCGACCATGTACCACGCCGATACCGGTGATTATCCCTGCAGATGGCGCCTCGTTATCATAGAGGTCATAGGCTGCCAGCGCGGATAATTCCAAAAAAGGCGTATTTTTATCCAAGAGATTTTTGATGCGGTCGCGGGTGAGAAGTTTCCCCCGCTTAAGATGACGCTCGCGGGCTGGCTCCGGGCCGCCTAATTCTATTTTCATCAAGCGTTCTTTGAGTGTTGCCGTTTCTTTGAGCAAGTACGCTTTATTGAGCCGAAACTCCTCGCTATTGATATCTATCTTGGATTCTAACTGAAACAAGTCACCGCCTTATTCAATCGCCAAATTTACAACTGCGGAACACCCTTGTAGCCATAGCAGATAACTCCGTCATGGCCTTCCTGCTGAATTTTACGAAATTCCAGCTTAACAGGCAATCCGATTTTTAATTCATTTGGCTCAATATCCGTGATTTGGCAAAGAATCTTAACTCCCTCGCCAAGATCAACTATGGCGATAGCGTAGGGAGCCTGGTCGCTAAAACCCGATGGGGCCACTCTGATCACCGTGAAGGCGAGAATTTTCCCCTGATCATTAATGTGAGTCGAGATAAAATCGCGACTGCCACAGGCCGGGCATACCACTCTCGGCGGAAACATCACTTTGCTACATTTATTGCATTTATTGGCCTCAAAACGATAACGTTGAGGCATCTCGCGCCAGTATCTGGGTGATGGCATATTAAACTCCTTCCAATATATGAACAACGGAACTCGAGCCGCTTCCCCCCATATTCTGGGCCAGTCCGATATTCGCGTTTTTAATCTGGCGGCCAGGGTCAGCTTCGCCGCGGATTTGTTTTACCAGTTCGACGATCTGGCCGACACCGGTGGCTCCGACAGGATGTCCCTTCGCTTTTAGACCACCTGAGATATTTACCGGAATTTTGCCTTCGAGCGATGTCATCCCATTAGCGGTGGCCGGGCCCCCTTTGCCGCGTTCGACAAAACCGAGCGCCTCAATTACCATAATTTCGGCAATCGTGAAACAGTCGTGCACTTCGGCGAAATTGATATCGGTTGGCTTGCGATTGGCCATCTTGTAGGCTTGCTGGGCCGCGATTTCAGTCGATTGTAGATAGGATAAATCATCGCGATGCGCCAACTGAATAGTATCAGATGCGTGTCCGGTTCCGGTGATTTTTACCGGCCGCTTTTTGGTCAGCGATTTGGCTTTATCCAACGAGCACAAAATCACGGCGGCCGCGCCATCGGTGATAGGCGAGCAATCGAGAATCGTCAACGGATCGGAAACCATCACGGCGTTTTTTACCTGGTCGATTGTCAATTCCATCCGGAATTGCGCCAGCGGGTTTTTCGCGCCGTAGAAATGATTTTTAACAGCCACCTGCGCCATTTGATCGCGAGTAGTGCCGTATTTATGCATGTGATGGTTAGCCATCAAGGCGTATAGCCCGGGAAAAGTGACGCCGTTATAGACTTCATATTCCTGATCAGCGGCAGTGGCTAATGCAAATGTGGCTTTGGCGCCATCGACATCGGTCATCTTTTCGACACCGGCGACCATCACGATATCGGATAGCCCCGAAGCCACATGTAAAAATCCGGCACGCAAAGCCACACCGCCGGAGGCGCAAGCCGATTCAACGCGTGTGCCCGGCGTGGGACAGATTCCGGCGAAGTCGGGCCCGATTGACCCAAGGTGTTCCTGATCGGTGAATAAACCGGATGTCATATTTCCAATATACATAGCGTCAACTTTATCGATTCCAGCATCAGCCATCGCCAGCAAAGCGGTTTCCGCCAACAAATCGCGAAGCGATGTTTCCCAGAGCTCGCCCCATTTAGGCATACCGATACCAATTATTGCTACATCTCTCATTTATTTTCCTCCAAATTCCTTAAGGCAAACTCCATCAATCCAACTTCTTGATTTTGCCACGATACTTAGCATAAGTGCCATAGTCTAAATACCTGCGGCGGGATGAATCGAGCATCTCGCGCGTTTTAATCGCCCGGTCGCGAACTTCGTTGATCTTATCCGTCACTTTCCAGATAAAACCATCGCTGCCAGCGCCGGAACCGTATGACACCATCAAAATCCAATCGCCGGGTTTGGCGATATCGAGGATCGCTGTTAGGCCAATCGGCGATGCGCCGGAGTAAGTATTTCCAAGAGTCGGCGATAACCAGCCGGTGACAACTTGCTCTTTGGTAAATCCCAGCATCTGCGATACGTTCATAGGGAATTTGCCGTTTGGCTGATGGAACACCGCGTGGGCGAAATCTTTGGGTTTCATGTTGGCTTTTTCCATGATAGCTTTGGCGCAACCCTGTGAATGCTTAAAATAGGCCGGTTCGCCGGTAAAACGGGAGGCATGTCTTGGGTAGAATTGATATTCGCGGCGCCAGAAATCGGGAGTGTCAGTCATGAATGAGTGGGTGTAATGACATTCGGCGATTACATTTTCTTTGCCGAATATATAAGCGGCCGCCCCCGCTGAAGCCGCATATTCTAAAGCATCGCCGGGAGCGCCCTGGGATGTATCTGCGCCAATCCCCAACCCATATTCGATTTCGCCGGATTTAACCAAGCCCATCGCGATATACATCCCTTCCGAACCGGCTTTGCAGGCGAATTCGAGATCGGCGCAATGACAATCTGGAACGGCACCAATAGCTTCGGCTACGGTCGTGCCGGATGGTTTCACGGCGTAGGGGTGGGATTCGGAGCCGACATAGATCGCCCCGATTTTACTGCCATCGATACGGGCGCGTTTAAGGGCGTTCTTGGCGGCCTCAACCGCCATCGTGATAGTATCCTGATCCGGATTGGGAACGGATTTTTCCTGAAGCATTAATCCCTTTTTGTAACTAGGAGCATCGGCGCCCCAGACTTTGGCAATCTCCTCGACTTTGATTCGGTTGCGGGGGATATACGCCCCATAGCCGACAATTCCGACCATAGCAAATCCTCGCTTTCGATAACATTTATTTTGGATATTTAATTACTTACCTTATTTTGATTCATGTTAATCAACAAATGGTAACAAACCAATAGCTCGATTTGTTTCGGAAGGTCAGGAAATGGCCAATAAAAATTTAGGTGGAACTACTTTTGTCCGTAATATAAATTGCGGATATATCCAACTTGAGCCGCCATACCAGCTTTATAACTAACCTTTGGCTTGTATCCAAGCTGAAACGCGGCCTTAGAGGTATTAAATACCTGATCATACTTGGCCATGCGGACCGTATAGCGCGTCAATAAAGGGTCAACTTTATAGCGGCGGAATTTGGCATAGAGTTCGCACAGATAAGCAAAACTATAAGCCGGTACATAAGGAAAAGATCTGAGCTTATATTCAATCCCAATTATTGCGATAATATCTTCTAAAAAGCGACGGGTCGTAATCTTGGAACCATCGGTAAGGTTAAATGCCTGGCCAATTGCTTTATCGCTGGCGGCCGCTAATAGGATTCCATCCACGACATTATCGATATGCGACAGGTTGAGAAGATTACCGCCCTGTTCAACCACGGCAAGTCGTTTATCTTTAATCGCCTGTATAAGACGCGGCATGGCCACCCGGTCGCCGGCGCCCCAGATATAGCCGGGTCTGATTATAGTAAGCGGAAGGCTGTGCTTTTCACAATATTGGAATGCCATCGTTTCGGCCAGAATTTTCGAACGGGTATAATTATCGACTATCAAGCTTTCGTAAGCGGAATCTTCATCTGTACCGCGGTGATGGCGCCCATTGCCATAGACCGCCACACTCGAAATATATACCAGTCGAGGACATCCCTGCTGCAATCCGGCCTCAAAAAAATTCTTAGCCGAAAGCACATTGGCTTTATAGAAATTTTCCCACGGACCGAATTCCGATGTATGCGCAGCGCAATGGATAGCCAGATCGGCGTTTTTTAGAAGGTTATGGAAACTGTTCTCATCCGCCAATTCCCCTCTTAAAATCTCCACCCCCAATTGTTCAAGCGTTTCGATTTTCGATGTGGACCGCACCAGAGCCACAACCGAATCACCTTTGTCGCGATAGGCTTTGGCCAGAGCCCCGCCTAAAAATCCGCTGGCGCCGGTGATTGCTACTTTCATGGATGGTTCAATTCCCAAATGTTCAATTGATTGTGTTCCAAATAATAGCGCATCGGTAATATTAGTGGTCTGACATATTGGATAAAGTCACGCCGGATTGCGGTTTGCTCTGGCTGATATTGACCATCAAACCAATATATAAAACATACATTATAACATACCATATAAACGAGTATGGTAGATTGATTCCAATCGAATCAAGAATCAGCGAAATGACGAATTGAATAGTTATCAAGTACAAGCCCAGGTGAAAACCATGCTTGTAGGAAAGCCCAATCGACCGGAATTTGAACACAACCATCAGGCCAATCAATAAAATGAAAATCAAGCTCCCGATAACATTCAGCACGAAAAACACGGCGAATACTATCAGAATAAAGACAGGAATTAAAAGCATTTTAGATTGTCTTAGTTTATCCCCTGTGATTGTCTGATTAAAGGCCGTCGGGTAGTTGAAGGTTGTGGGGGCTGCCCCGGCGGTAATGAAAATGGCGCGAGGCCCTACATAAACCGTCATTTTACGTACCATCGAATCGGCTGAAAGGGTCTTGATTGCCAAAGAATCCGTATAAGACGTATCCATCATGATAATCCAGCGGTCAAATTCCTGTTCGATATGCTGTGTTGGCATATCGACAATTGAGCCGCCCGCGAATTGGAGAGAATCGAAATTTTCGCCAAGGAATTGGACCGTCTGGTTATAAAAAATATTGAACGAAACGACTCGCGGTATCGTAAGAATAACTGAACCGATAGCCATAAGAATCAGCATATAGAGCCAGGCTTTGCCAATTGAGCGGGTCAACAGACTGCTATAGTACGAACCGCCCTTAAGGCTCCCGATAAAATCATCCCAAAAGAACAAAAGGACTCCTGATAATCACGGCACCAATTTAGTCAAACATCGTAGTTATTTTTTATGGCGTTTCCGTTTTTTCTTAGTGTTTTCGCGCCTGGTCGCGATTACCGATAGGTCGAGATTAAAGGTTACTCGCGAAAGTTTTTTCTTGCCTGTTTCGGTCATGGTGTATTGGGCATTGGGGTCATCCCCGGTTTTTTCCAGCCACCCCTGGCGTACGCAATAATCGAGGTACGCCGAACCCAGCGCCAGATGTTTTTCCAGGTCATCCTGACCCGACAACTCCGGCTTTTCCTTCATGGTCATGTGTCCCTCTCCTCATCTATTATGATAGGCGGCAATTTAATTATATTGCCAAATCAAAAACTAGATCCGATATGTCTCTTAATCTCCTGCTATTAATCAAATTCTCTAAAATTTCATTTTGATCCGGGACATCGGCTTTAAGCAAAGCCTTGCTTAGTTCGCGAAGCGCAAAATGGTAAACGCAATCGATATCACCCAAGCCCAGGGCAATTGATGCTATACGGGATGGCAGGGGTTCGGCAACGACTGCCATAATATGAGGAATATTCCCTTTTCGATTTCTAATAAGGTTCAGGGCTTCTGTTCTCGTGTTCTGAGTTCTATCGCTTCGTATAGTCCATTTACATGAGATACTGGCGTGAAGTATCGCCGTGCAATCGGGAGTATTAATAGATCGCAGAGGGGTATATTTCCCGATTTCGGACTTGGAATTTACCAGTTTTTGATTTTTATTAATTTCTTTATCGCTTATGGGTTTCCGAGCTATAATAATATCAGGGATAATTATATAGTCGCCGCCAAGAATCGCGGCTAATTCTTTATTTTTTTTCGCTAATTTACTCAGTTCGACAAGATGCTTATACTGATCGAATGCCGCAATTCCATCCCTGTTTTGACTTGCGGAAAACAGCCAATTCCCCGGGCGGATATGATTAAGAAGGACAAATGAATCATTTAAATACTCCATCGTTAGTCGCGAAAAAACGGCTCCGATAGTTTGGCTTGAAGGCGGCTTTTTACAAAGGGGCTGATTAATATTATCGATAATACCCTGAGCGATTAATTTTGATGAATGGCTTGATATGTCGGCAATATTGGCGTAACCACTGCAAACACTCAATAATTTTCCACAAATCGATCTATGATACTTTTCCCTTAGTGAAACGAAAATCGCCTGTTTACTCATAATTTCTCGAATATTAAAATGTATTCTTCATGCATCCTTTGTTCAATACCATTTCTTGTGCTATTAAAGGAAATAGGCATCATTCGTTTGTTTCGGTCTATTTCGCGAGCCATATTGGTTACGACCTTAAACCCAACCGATCGCCCCAATTCTTCGAGATGTTTATTCGTTTGGACCAGATATCCCCTAACGGTAGAATTGCCAATGACGATAATGCAATATTTATTCGATTTTAACACTCTATGCATTTCGCTAATAACCAATTTCATTTCATTGAAATATTTGGCAATAACCTTTGCTTTTGGTTTGTCAATTTTCACTAAGTCAGCGATTGTGTGGCGGCAGTATTCAGGTAAATCGCCATCCTCGAAATTTGCTGTTTTTTCTGAACCGATATATGTTGATCTCAATTCGGTTAGCTCCGAAATCGGATGCCCGAACCACACCAGTGAAAATTTGTGCGCACGCATATAGTCGATAGCATTTGCATATGGAGGAGATGTTATTATTAAATCAATGCTACGCTCACAAAGAGGTAAATGACGCGCATCTTGCCGTTCGATATTAATCAGGTCACTGCCGCAGGGGATTTGATTTAAACCGAGAATTAATCTATTCATTCTCGCTCCGAATGCTTCAATGGCATTCTTGGGCTTTTTGTGTTTATCTTTATGGGGTCTTGAATGGGCCAAATCTCGCGCTAATGAAACACCGCCTGATTTCGTAATTATTATTGAGGAAAATACCAATTTAAAAAATTCCCTGACTGAATCATCAGCAATATCATCGATTGCCAGGATTAACGCCAAAAGCTCCCTTTTAGTCGATTGCAAAAACCAATAATCAATAAACTCAGCCGTTTTGGAGTCAAATTTAGCTGCTAATTGATTGTCGATGAATTCTCTATTCTGGTAATTTTTAATCGCACCGGAAATTACTTTATTGATCAAAACCCGAACTCTCGCTTGTTCAATTCCGGATGTTTTAATTCTGGCCAGGTGTAAGGCTAAGTGATCAATATCATAACCAATTCCTCTACGTCCCGCGAGAATTGCCTCTACTACGGTGGTTCCCGATCCGACCATTGGGTCTAAAACTAAATCCAATGGGGAAGTCAATTGCTCGATGAATAACCGCGGTAATTGGGGTGGGAATTTTGCCGCGAAAGCATGAAAATTATGCGATGCATAACTTGAATCATGCCCTGCGAATCGGCTGTCTTGTTTCAATGACTCTAAAACTAATTCGATAGGGCTTTTTTCTTTAAGTTTAAGCATAATAATCAATAATATAAGCTAATTAGTAAAAACCGCCACCTAATTAATTAGCAGTGTCGTAAATACTCTATCTCCCCTTCCATTTCGGCTCGCGTTTTTCCAAGAACGCGCCAGTGCCTTCCGCCTTGTCTTCCGTGGCACAAATCCCCGCAAACAGGGATGCCTCATGTTTTAAGCCGCTTTGAAGGTCGGTGTCAAGCCCGAAATTGATGGCCTCCTTGGCCGCTTTAACCGCCAAAGGAGCTTTGGAGCAAATCCGCAAGGCCAGTTTTTTGGCTTCATCAAGGAGCTTATCAGCCGGGAACACGCCATCGACCAAGCCGATTTGCAAGGCTTCATCGGCTTTGACAAAATCGCCGGAGAAAATAAGTTTCTTGGCGATACCGGGTCCTACCAGCCGCGTCAATCTCTGGGTTCCGCCATAACCGGGAATGATACCGAGGTTGACCTCCGGCTGGCCAAGTTTCGCCTTATCGGCGGCCAAACGGATATCGCAGGCCATCGCCAGTTCGCATCCACCACCAAGCGCAAAACCGTTGATAGCGGCGATAACTGGTTTCGGGAGGTTCTCAATTTTATTGAGCAATGCCTGGCCTCTATCCATGCGGGCGCGTCCCGAAATTACATTATCATCGGCAAGCTCTTTTATATCGGCGCCAGCCACAAATGATTTGTCGCCGCCCCCGGTAATGATTACGGCTAGCGTCTCGGCGTCTTTGGCAAGGAACGTAAAGCAATCATCGAGTTCGACCAGGGTTTGGGCGTTAAGGGCGTTAAGCGCCTCCGGGCGGTTAATGGTGACAATAGCTATCGGTGGTTCTTTTTCGAATATGATGTTTTTGTAGTTCATCGGGGCTCCTTATTTGTAATCATAGTTTGGTTTCGGACGCTCACTTCCGCTTTATAATAAATAAAAGCATCTCAAAACTCAAGTAAGACAATTTTAATTATATCGCAAATATAACTATACAATAACTATTGCCCGGTTTTAGATGTGCCGCGGCAATTTCGCGGTTAAATGAGAAAGGATGATAATGTATTATTTCGAATCAATCGTACTGTCTTGTCAAGGAAATCAGAAAAGATTCCAGGCCGTTCTTGCATATCTGGCGAAGGTTTTCTTTCAGGATTGGGTTTTCTTGATAGAATACTTTAAGTTTATCGCATTCGAATTTCGAACATCGGTAGCAGTATTCAAGCCCGCGATCATGGGCGCAACGGCGGAAATAGCATTCGCTATTGATACAGTTTCGGTCAGGCGCGCTGCATCCCCAACAATTAATCGCGGATGGCTTGATTTTTTTGCTTTGTTGCAGAGAAAGTTCAGACGCCAGTTTGCTTTTTTTCGAATTATCGCCGGTGGTGGTGGCAATAAAAATAGCGCAATTCAAACAAACCTTGCCGCATACCCCTATATGCGATCTGGCCATAGCTCCTCCCAGCTTTACGTATCTATATATAATATACGTAATTAATATTTGACAATGAATTTTTTACATTTTTAAGACAAAATAATTAGTTTATCATTATAGCCGGATGGTTTAATATCCGCGATGTTTTCGATGTAAGTTCAAACAGGAGAGATAAATGCCGAAAACTATCAGAAGACAAACCCTGGGATTTAGAGACTCGATCGCCAAAAAGATTATTAATGATATGCTCGATAGGGCATATTCAAAACGTTCCTGGCATGGAGCGAATCTGGCTGGATCTTTGCGGGGATTAAGCGTAAAGCAGGCAATCTGGCGCCCGGCTAAAAACCGCCACAATATTTGGGAGCTTACAATCCATTCTGCCTATTGGAAATATATAGTCTGGCGAGAACTGGCTGACAGACCCGATTCGACTTTTGCCATGAAGGGAAGCAATTGGATTAAACCGCCGGAAAAACCATCGGAAAAAGATTGGAATAATGCCAGGGCGATATTGGCAAAGTATCATAAGCTATTACAAACGACAATACAGGGGTTCCCGCTTTCCAAATTGTACAGCAAGATTCCCAAATCCAAGTTGTTTTATATCGATATTGTATTAGGTGTTGCGGCTCATGACCTATATCATGCCGGGCAAATTCAAATTTTAAAAAGGCTACAAAAATAAGGCCCGGGCGGTTAGTAAGAACCATTCTCAACTATCACAACCGTTTGTAAAGCATCGGCTTACCGTCGCTTATTATATCCGCATGCCAATCTTTGCCCAATTTACCGCAATTGTTGTTGAACAATGGGAACCATCGGCTTAAATTAAAGGTAATCGATAAAGGTAACCTTAGAAAAGCGAAAAAACTGGTGAAAGGCCGACGATGTTTAAGCAAAAATCCTCAATTAATAAAGACGATATCCTAAACGCGCTTAAAACAGTCAACGATCCTGAATTGCATCGCTCGATAGTGGATCTGGGAATGGTTGGCAACATAGAAGAAAAGGACGGAAAGATTAAAATTAATATCAAGCTGACTGTCCCGGGCTGCCCTCTAAAACATAAAATCCACGCCGATATATCGGCCGCGCTGGCTAATATAGAGGGAATCACAAAGGTTGATCTGGAGTTTTCATCCATGACTCCCGAAGAGCGGATGGCCTTAACCGGCAAAATGACCGGGCAAACCCAATCGCCCCTATTCGACGACGCCAAAGTGAAACATATAATCGCGGTTGCCTCGGGAAAAGGTGGAGTGGGCAAATCCACCGTAACGGTAAATCTGGCTTATGCATTAAAAAATGCAGGCTATTCGGTCGGGGTTGTCGATGCTGACGTCTATGGATTCTCCATTCCGCGCATGATGGGAGTACAGACACTTCCCACCGTTATCGATGAAACCATGATTCCGGTTATCAAGGATGGCATCAAAGTGATGTCGATGGGTTTTTTCGTTGAGGAAGACCAGGCGGTAATCTGGCGCGGCCCGATGCTTCATAAAGCCATAGTGCAATTTCTGACTCAAACGTTCTGGGACAAACTCGACTATCTATTAATAGACCTTCCGCCCGGCACTGGCGATGTTACCTTATCGATTTCACAGACAATTAAAGAATCGCAATTGCTGGTGGTGACAACTCCGCAACCAGCTGCCGCCAGCGTGGCTCAGAGAGTCGGGGAGTTGGCGAAAAAAGCGAATTTCACAATATTGGGGGTGGTTGAGAATATGTCGTATTTTATTGCACCGGATGGGTCACGGCAGTATATTTTCGGACAGGGCGGCGGTCAGGAATTGGCCGAGAAGCTGGGATGTCAATTGTTTTGCCAGATCCCGTTGGATACGACAATCCGCGAAGGCGGTGACCAGGGCAATCCGGTGGCATCGCTTAAAATGAATCAGGCCGCGAAAGAATTCGAAATGTTGGCCGAAAAAATTAACAAGAGGCTGGCCGAAAAGTAAAAATTAAAATAAGTGCCCGTCGAAACGGGGAAGGCTATGAAAGAAAAAGTTCAGAAAGCAATCGACGAAATCAGACCATATCTTCAAGCGGATGGCGGCGACTGCGAATTTGTCGAAGTCAGCGCGGATGGTGTCGTAAAAGTAAAATTGACCGGGGCCTGTCATGGCTGCCCGATGTCGACTATGACCTTGAAAATGGGAATCGAACGTATCTTAAAAACCAAGGTTCCCGAGGTGAAAGAAGTTATCGTCTAAAAATCAAAGCAGATATTACCTTAAAGCCTTTTCGGATATTACGGAAAGGCCTTTTTTATTTTATCCGGACAACTTCTTCATACCGGAAACATGTGACAAGGTGGTCGTTGACTAACCCGGCGGCCTGCATGAATGCGTAACAGATAGTTGAGCCGACAAAACTAAATCCGCGTCGCTTGAGGTCCTTGCTCATTGAATCGGATTGAGCGGTTTTGGCAGGTATATGTTTGAGCGATGTCCAACAGTTTTGTCGCGGTTTGAAATCTACGAATTGCCATATATATTTATCGAAACTGCCAAACTCCTTCTGAATGGCCAAAAACGCCTTGGCATTAGTGATAGTAGCCGCGATTTTGAGACGATTGCGAATGATTCCGGAATCCGCCAATAGCACAGCGACCTTTTTATCATCATACCAGGCGATTTTTCGATAATCGAAATTATCAAAGGCGCGGCGAAAGTTTTCACGTTTTTTCAGGATAGTCGACCAGCTTAAACCGGCCTGGAAAGCATCCAGAACGAGGAATTCGAATAGCTTTTGGTCATCATGTAAAGGCGTCCCCCACTCGCTGTCATGATAAGCCCTCATCAGGGGATCATCACCCGGCCATGGACATCGGTTTATATTAATCGCATTTTTAAACAAAGTATTATACTCCTACCTATTCAGTTTATTGTCAACAAAACATGAGCCCTGTTATAATAATTTCCCATGCTATATAACCTAAAGTCAATGAAAAAGTGGCTCCATGTAATTAAATTGTTCTTTACCTTTGTATCAAAAATGATATATATTCGAATTGTCAAAGAGCGCGAAGGAGTGGTTGGCGCAGGTCCTGAATTCGAAAACGAAACCTTAAACCATAATAACGGAAACTGCAGTGGATCTTAGTCGGTCGATAAAGACGAAGGGGGAAGCCTTGGGCTTTAATCTGGTAGGAGTGTGCCAGGCAGATTACAGCCCGGAAAACCATAATCATCTGTTGAACTGGCTCGACCGCGGATTACAGGCCGATTTAGGTTATCTGGAAAGAAATCCCCGGATGCGGTCCGACCCCCGGCTGTTTTTCCCTGGAGCAAAATCGATAATCGCGGTGGGGCTATCGTATTTCGCCGAATCAGGATACAATCCAGCCACGCCTTATATTTCGATTTATGCCAGATGTCGCCCATATCAGGATATTATCAAGGCGAAGCTTCAGGAGTTGCTGGAATATATCAAAACCTTGGTTCCCGAAGTTAAGGGAAAAATCGCAGTGGATACATCGCCGACATTTGATAGAGTGTGGGCTAATAGGGCCGGTCTGGGTTGGCCGGGAAAGAATACGATTCTGATAAACAAAAAGCTTGGCAGCTTCATTTTTCTTGGGGAATTATTTGTCGATATCGAAATCGAACCGGACAAACCGGAAACCGATCATTGCGCCGATTGCGGCCGCTGTATCGCCGCTTGCCCGACCGGAGCCTTAGTCGAACCATACGTTCTGGATGTATCCAGGTGTATCTCGTATCTGACAATCTCAACACAGGTCGGCGAAGAAAACGCAAACGCAATCGGTAATAACCTGCTGGGCTGCGATATCTGTCAGTTGGCCTGTCCATACAATCAAAGCCTTGATAGAGACAATTCAAGCGCGGAAATCATGCCAAAAAAAGATTTCAATAACATCGCTGAAAATGATTACTATGGCTTGACAGAACCCGGATTCAACGATACATTTAAGGGAACAATTATCGCCCAAAAGGGATTCCATAAATTCAGGCATAATGCCCTTGTCGTACAAAACAACATTAGTGCGGGCAAGGGGTCGAATTAACAACAGGAACAGGCAACAGGCTAAAAAGAAAGTAGAGGTGTTAGATGCAAATCTCGAGAAAGGCCGATTATGCCCTCCGCGCCATGATTTTTGTGGCGGCAATCAATGGACAGAGAACCTGCAGTATCAACGAAATCGCCGAAAGCGAAAAGATTCCCAGAGAATACCTGGCCAAGATTCTCAAGGAACTCGCCCAAAAAGGTTTCTTGCGCAGTTACAAGGGAGTCAACGGCGGCTACAAGCTGGCCAAGAATCGCGACCAGATAAGCTTTCTGGATATCTTAATCGCGATGCAGGGCCCGTTCGAGATATCATCCTGCAATATGCAGGATAGAGAAATGAGCGGTTGCCGCGGCAAAGACAAATGCGCGTCTTACGCTTTCTGGGATGATCTCCAGAAGAAACTCGCCAAGATTTTCGGCGACATGACTCTGGGGAAAATCGATTACAACAAGTTTTATCCCCAGTTCAAAGCCGGCAAAGCTTGACATTAGGCTCCGGCTTACGCATCTTGGTTGAATGACAACCCGCAAAGCCAGAGCAGTAGCGCTTTTTTCCGGAGGGCTTGATTCGACGCTGGCGATTCTCGTGATGAAAAGCCACGGTGTCGAGGTTGAGGCGATCAAGTTCCTGACACATTTCGGATGCGATATCAAGGACTCGTCCTCCTGCGGGGCCGATCCATACGCGGCTTCGGCGCAGTTTGGCTTTCCGGTGAAGTTGTGCCATCTCGGCCAGAAATTCGTGGATATCGTAAAAAATCCGCGTTTCGGCTATGGCAAAAACATGAATCCCTGTATCGACTGCCGCCTGCTGATGATTCAGGAAGCGCGCGAATACATGGAGATGACCGGCGCCGACTTCATTATCACCGGCGAAGTGCTGGCGCAGCGGCCGATGTCGCAGATGCGGGATACGCTCAATAGAATCGAGGCGGCTGCCAATATCGACGGCCGCCTTGTCCGACCGCTATCGGGGCGGCTTCTGGCCCCCACCAAACCGGAACTGGACGGCCTTATCAAACGCGAATGGCTACTGGATATCGCGGGACGGTCGAGAAAGCGGCAGATGCTGTTGGCCAAAGAGTTCGGGCTGGAAAAGTATCCGAATGCCGGCGGCGGCTGCTGGCTCACCGAGAGAATATATTCCAACAAACTCAGAGATTTACTGGCATACGTGGAAAAGCCCGATTACAACGATATCAGGTTGATTAAATTGGGGCGGCATTTCCGGCTGGCGCACAACCTGAAATTGGTAGTGGGGCATAATCAGGCGGAGAATCAGGCGATTTCTACCTATATTAAACCGGATGACCGGGTGCTGGAGGCGATTGGGGCTGGCTCGCCGATAGGGATTTTGCGCGGGGTAGCCGACCCGGCCTTGCTTGCGCTGGCTGGTTCGATGATTGCCCGGTACAGCGATGCCCGCAGCTTGCCTTTGGCCACCGTAGCGGTGCGTATCAACGGCGCCGAGGAACAGCAGCTTGAAGTCGTGCCGGCGGGGAATGAGGTGTTGGAGAGGTATAGAGTGATATAGGGGGGAATAATTATTGTAACTGCATAGGTTCGAGATTCGAAACTAACCAAGTATATTATCAATATTAATAAAATCTACTCTTTTTTTATAATCATATTGAAGGACCGAAATCCGAAGTTTCTTTAGGTGATTAACTATTTGGCGATTTATGCCACATGGTACCACAATTATTAGTTTGGGATTTGGTAATATATTTATAGAGTTTAAATATAATTGTCCAACGGCTGAATAAATATCTGTTATTGAATTACTTGTCTTAACCTCAAAAATAATTTTAGAACTATTCTTTTTGTCATGTGCAAGAAGATCAATATGGCGATTGTTTTTACAAAAATATTTATGGGTCCGCATAAAACGAAATAATTCCTCGACAATTATTCCATGATTGCATTTCGCTGAAATATCCCGATATATCGAATAATTTCTTTTCCCAGAATATTCTGACTTAAAAGCATCCGATTTTATTATTCCCCCATGCATTTTTGGGCTTAAACCCTTAATGCGCTGTACTTCATCAATAAAAAAGTTGATTTGTGCAGGCATATTCTTTGAATCGATATCCGCTATAAGTGCCATTTCCACCATTTTACCAGTTGGCTCAATTGCTATTACCTTTGCACCTCGATAATTATCCCAAAACAGCTCTTTGCCAATTCCTTCGCGCCCACCTCCAATTTTCCCACTATGCAGAATAACCGTATTACCAGATTCGTTCCTAGCGAATTTGGCTGCGATAGTTTTATTGTTTCCTTCATAAGGAAAGTTAATTTCGCAGATAATTGATAAATGGCTTTTTTCCCTGGGATTATCTTTTCCGAAAGCATTCCAATAGCGATTTGGAAGCCTGTCGCATGAAAGCCAATATTGGAATTTATTTTGCCAATAGACATTATTTCTCAAATCGCCACCTTTATATCCCACTTGGAAATTCCGATATATTTTTGATTGATTTTTAATAGCCTTAATAAATGTATTTTGACAATTATCTATTTCTTTTTTATTAATCAATATCTTGAACATGATCGAATTCTCCTATCTACTTATTTGTATGATATGTTTTATCGAAGCCTGTAATTTTATTTTTTGTGCCTCAGGATAGAGCTTGCCCGAAGCGATATCCTGAGGCGATTACGCTACCCCTCAGCAGTCGTAGGTCGGGTTCCGAATGAGTCCGGCAGTTGCCGGACGAATGAGAAACCCGACAATGGTTAAACAAATGTGTCGGCCTTCTCGTCTGCAACTTGGAGGCCAACCTACTTAATCCATTATTACTCGCCAAAATAAAACCCCTCTTCTTGCCGGTAATCTTTCCCCCAATCTTTTTTATGCCTCAGGATAGAGCTTGCTTAAAGCGATATCCTGAGGCGATTACGCTACCCCTCAGGATGTCTCCGGCATCCGCCGGATTCCATCCTGAGGCACGCCGTGTAAAATAGGCCGTATGGCGAATATCGTATCTTCGAAGGGTTTTCATTTTTAATTCAATTGTCGGGTTTCTCCATCCGGCTGATGCCGGACTCCGGAACCCGACCTACTTTTATCCAATGACCCCGTTGCCTTTATGAGTATAAGATAGCATTCATAGACAGCGATGTCAATTGGTTTGTGGGGGAACCTCACCCCGGCCTTCGGCCACCCCTCTCCCGCGCGGGAGAGGGGACGGGGGTGAGGTAAGCGCGATGGCGTAAGGTTTCATGGGCGTATGGCGATACGCCTCATGCGAAAAACGGAGCGTTTTAATTTTCTATAAGAGCATTTTTTTCAACAAGCCCCGGAGCGATAGAGCACCCAAATTGTAAAAACAAAAACGGGCGCCAAGTTAATGGTGCCCGTTTTCAGATAAACATATTTAGTTTTTTAATTCAGGTACGCCCGCAACGCTTTGGAGCGCGAGGCATGCCGCAACCGGCGAATCGCCTTCTCTTTGATTTGACGGACACGTTCTCTTGTCAGCGAAAAGCGGGCCCCGATCTCTTCGAGGGTCAACGGCTTTTCGTGATTGAGACCGAAATAGAGGTTAATCACCTCGGCCTCGCGCGGAGTCAACGTGTCAAGCGCCTTCTCAATTTCGATGCGCAGAGATTCATCCAACAGGCACTCATCCGGCGAGGGCTGAAGCTCATCCTCTAAAACATCCAGAAGCGAATTATCTTCGGAATCCGAAAACGGCGCGTCCAAAGACAAATGCGAGTTGGAAATTTTAAGAGTATCGGAAACTTCCACCTCGGTTAACGCCAGCTCTTTGGCGATTTCATCCGGGGATGGTTCCCGACCAAGATCCTGCTCCAGGCTCGATGATATCTTGCCTATTTTATGAAGCGTACCGACTCTGTTAAGTGGCAACCTTACGATACGAGATTGCTCGGCTAATGCCTGCAGGATAGCCTGCCTGATCCACCAAACAGCATAGGAAATAAACTTGAACCCGCGGGTCTCATCGAAACGCTTGGCCGCCTTGATAAGGCCAATATTGCCTTCATTTATTAAATCGGCAAGCGACAGACCCTGGTTTTGATACTGCTTGGCCACCGATACTACGAAGCGGAGGTTGGCTTTTGTCAATCTTTCAAGGGCGTCATGATCGCCGCTCCTTATTTTTTTTGCCAGATCCACTTCCTCATCGGCGGTTAGAAGCGAGGTTTCGCCGATCTCGCGAAGGTAGAGATCCAGGGATGGGTCTTCATCGCGGAATCTCTTGGACTTCTTTGCCAAACTACTGAACTCCTCTGGACTTCCGTCCATTAAAACTGGCCCGAATTATTCGAGCCACACTCTGAATACTATTATGCGCCCCACTTTTGTTCCAAATTTCACGATATTTATGGCCGGATAGCCTTAAACATTGTGGTCTTTTCTCTCTTTATAAGGAAAAGGATCGATTTCGTGCGCCCAGACATTTTATCTGCTAATTTAACAAAATCGGCCTTGGTTTTCACCGGTTGACGGTCAATTTCCAGGATAATATCGCCAGCGAATAATCCAGCATCATCGGCAGGGCTATTAGGCTCGATTTCATCGATAATAACACCAGGTTGATAATCGATTCCTTTAGCGGTAGCCATGTCTCGCGTAAATGTACTTACGGCAAGGCCGAGCCATTTGGTTTCTTGTTGGGATTTTGTCTCATTTGATGCTTGAGCCAGGAATTTACTTCTATCGCCTAACTTAAAGCTGAGCGTCCTTTTATCGTTATCCCGGATTATTTTAATATTCACTGGCGCGCCAGGACCAGCATCTGCCACGAGGAATCGGAATTGCTGGGCATTGCTGACCTTGACGCCATTAAACTCAAGGATAATATCGCCGGCTTTGAGTCCGCCTTCTTCAGCAGGAGAATTCGGTTCGACCGATTCAACCAGCACGCCCTCTTTAGACGACAGTCCCATAGCTTCGGCCATGTTGTTATCGATATCTTTGGGCAACATTCCCAGCCAGCCACGGGCGATACTACCGGATTCCCTAAGCTGGTCAGATACTTTTTTAGCCAGATTAATTGGGATAGCAAAGCCGATCCCGATATTGCTTCCAGTAGGGCTTACAATAGCGGAGTTAATTCCGATAACATTGCCGTTGATATCGACTAGCGGTCCGCCGGAGTTACCGGGGTTAATTGAAGCATCGGTTTGAATATAGTTCTGATATACCGGATTGTCGGGGCCAAACACGAGGCCAGCTCTACCCAGAGCGGATATTACGCCGACTGTTAAAGTACGGTCGAGTCCTAACTGCGGGAATGGATTGCCGACCGCGATAGCCCAATCGCCGACCAATATAGAATCGGAGTCGCCCAGTTTGAGATATGGCATAGTTTCGTCGGCCTCGATTTTGATTAACGCGACATCGGTTTCGGCATCGGTGCCGATTAATTTGGCTTTGTATTCTTTGGTGTCGGAAAGCTTGACCAAGATATCATCGGCGCCTTTAACGACATGGTTGTTGGTCAGGATATAGCCGTCCGGGGAGATAAAGAATCCCGAACCCAGCGATTCCGATTTGCGCATCTGGGGGGTACGGTTGTTGTCTTCCGGTATCCCGAAAAAGCGGCGCCAGATATCATCATCGCGGCCAAGGAGTGTATGGAACCGGTCTTCCACCATGGTCTTGGCGGAAATATTGACGACCGCGGGTTTGACTTTCTGCGCCACGTTGACAAATGGAGAATGGTGGCCGAATGGTTCGGCGGTTGTCTGATTTGCTACGATTTGGGATTTATCCTGTGCCGATAGCTTATCGGCGCCGAAATTTGATCCGATAACAAGTCCCATCAGGGTAAAAATGGCGGCAATGCCTATTAATATAACCATTCCCTTCAATTTACCCGAAAAATTCATGACTTCCTCTCATTTCTATTAGCTTATCAAGTTAATCATTAAACGTTAATTTGTCAAGTATTTTTTGCATGTTAGTCATAATTACTAAGTTTAAATACGATTCTATTGGGGGTTGTGTTCCTGTAAATCTATGGTCGGCCCGAAAAATACCATCAAGTTCGAAGGAAGCTAATTTATTGATTTTTATTGAGTTATATATTTTTAATATCGTGGGCAGACGTTTGGGCAATAATTATTTAGAATAATCGGCATCCAGCCTCAGGATATCGTTTCAAGCAGACTATAGTTTGATTTGTTCTTAAACGCTCAAATATGAACCAGTGTTGCGGAGTTACGATCCCACAGCTTCGGTGAAGCGCGGGTGGATTACCCGGTTTTTTATTTTTCTTATAATAACCCTTGACAAACAGGCAAGACAGGCCTATTATTCCAGCAAATAAGAGGGGATCTTATGAAAAGTAAAATAATTATCCTGATTCTATTGATGGCTACAGGTGTATATGCCCAGATGTGGGGGCCGCCGGTAAACTGGAGCGCCCCCTGGATAAGGGTGCGTACTATCAATGCCGCGCCGGGGGAATTCACGGTTGATGTTAAAGGGGGCGTGCCTGCCCGGGAATTAGATTCGCTGGGATTCGCTACAATCGGTTCGGGGACGTTTTACAACGGCTATCAATCGTTCACCGGAGGCGCCGATTGGGATTCGGCAGGTCGTTTTTATCAAACCTACATGATGTATCCGCCCACAACTATTGATGAGCAGATGGTCTCGCCCTCAGACAGAAGAATGTTTTTTAAGCAATACACCTATTACTGCGGCTGCGCCGATACTCCGCAATCGGACACGGTATATACGGTAGATGCATTTGGGTACTGGCGAAACCTGGGTTGGAACCCCCAGAACAATTTCGATTTCAAGGGATATTATTTGGGGCAGTTAAAAGCCCACAAGTGTATGGCCGCGCCATGTCCTATCGGAAGTCCGGGGCCGATAATACCCAAAAATTATATCTGTTTCACCGATTCAATGTATGTGCCTTTACCGGATGATGCTATCCCCTGTGGCCAATCACGTATCTATATTTTAGCAAACGTTTATGGTTGTGACAGCGTTTACGCGGTTTTGTCGATACCCGGCCATGACCCGGAACGAGTGCGGCTGGAGCGTATATCGCAGTACTCCGATATTTTTACGGGAAGCTATATAAACAGCGTTAGTCTCGGCTTGAAATCATTCAATCAGGTCACGCTTGAAGCAGATGCCTATCCTCCCCCCGCTGCCAATGAATTGGTTAAGGGGGATAAGACAAATGTAGCATTGCCGATATTGGTGCGCCCCTCCAACAATACCATAAACATTGACCACGACGACATGAAATTTACATCTAACATAACCGTTGGAATAAAATTCCTAAATGACGGCACCAACAGATCAATTAACCCGGCAAGCTTATTGGATAGTATCGGATATCGTTTAAAAACAAGATGGGAGGCACGGTCAGTAAACCCCCAGGAAGACTCAAGTAAATATATTTACAGACGGAGATTCCCACCTGATTCGAGTTACCGTTGGTGCCGAACATTTGGTGTGCTTGATAGTTTATGTCAAGTTACTTTTAAAAAGGATTCCCTTGCAGTGGTTGGCGGTGATTTGACTATAGAAATGGCCGGCGCTTTTTTGCCGATTGAAAACCTACCCCCGCATTTTAATTGCGATAGTGACAGCATCAATTTTTTAGGCGCCAAAGTACCCCGGTACCATATAAAGATTGATGAGGATCCGAGCAATGCGGAATTTGTCGCAGAGCTTGGTACTGATATCATGCGGGCTATCGCATGGACCGAAGGGGCCTGTACAGAAACTTATGGAGTACATCATGTAATATATCCAAAGTATAATAACTATTGGTCAGACAACACAAAATGCCCCTGCGAAAATAGAACTTCAACGGCGACAGGCACCATGCAAATGCTAAGAAAGACTTGGGAAAGAACATTTAATGGATCCAAATATAATCCCACTGCCGGATTTGATACATGCCGATGGGATAGTTTATCATGGAATTGGAAAATTAATATATTTAACGGAAATTTCATTTATTTTAAAGACAACTTTTATTATATTAATGATGATCCAGAACAGTCCAATTGGGATTCATTATGTACCGAGTGTGAAGAATCCGATAGTACGTCAAAGCATCCTAATAAAGAGGATTTGGCGGTATATGGATATACATGGGGTGCACCCGCAATGGGTAAAGTTGATACTCTTAACTGGGACACTAAAGTAAAAAATGATGTATACGTTAAAAGAGTTAGAGGGAATAAACATGCAAAACCATGGCCACACTAGAATATTATTAACGGCGGTATTAGCGGTTGCTCTTTTTACACGTTACGCTGCCGGTCAATCGTACAATTATTATATATTGGCATATGCGGACAACAATGAATCGGGAACAGGCGTTGTCTTTGAAAAAATTGATTTAGACCGCAAATCGATTGTTTTAAATCAGATTCTTGATCTTTCGGGGGAATTGCAATTTCATAAACCAATTGCAATATCTGTTGGACATGAAACAGTATTTTTTATATCAACGTACGATGGTTTGCCCGGGAAAAATTGTAATTCGTTAAATCAGGCCTTGTCCAAATATATTATAGTTAATAATCGGGGGCTCTTTCTGCAATCCGGTCAAATTCCCTCTATTCAATTGTTGGATTACAAGTATATAGATAGCGGCTTAGAGTTTAATTATAAAGACGAGGATAAGGTTAATGTGTGGGGAAGAGTAGTTATTGATAGCACGAATATTATTTCAATAC
>CAZTNJ010000001.1:44584-47820 GCA_964614835.1 uncultured Ignavibacteria bacterium
ACTTACGGAATGAAAGCTTTGATACAATTGGCTATCCTCAGATATCGAAATTTAGGGGCTTTAGTAAGCTATCATCAACAAACGATAATCTATATTGGGATGCCACGCCCGATGGTGACTACTTGATAAAAATGAACGTAAACAGACGTTCATTGCAGGATACCTGTAGGCTTACTGATGATGGGCACTACAATTGTATCGTAGGGCTTGCCCCGGGAGATTCCCTTGTTTATATATTAAACGTCTACAATCATATTTCGGCTGAACCCGATTCTTTGGCGAGAATAACCAATAATCAGGGTTATGCTAAAATCCTAAGAGCGGCGGATTTTGGCACCGTAGATTCAATACCGATAGAAGACCCGCCCATTGAGGCTGGTTATATAGGGGGCGGTATGGGACCTTGTGATAGGGTTGGGCCGTATTTGGTTTATTACTTTTCCAATTCTCAAGATTATAGGCAGTTCTTCCCCGCCATGCTGTTTATATATGATACCCGGACAAACCAGGCCACCTGGCTGCGGGTGGGTTGGAGGTAAAACGGAACGATTTGAAGTAAATAGCGATAGCATTACCCCGCTTGGGGCGGCGGTGCCGCGATATCATATTGTAATAGACGAAGACCCATCAGATTCAGATTTTATTGCAGAATTGGGTTCGGACAGGATAAGGGCGATTGCATGGCAAGAACATGCCGGAGGGTGTACTTATGGAATCCACCATCATACTTATCCGCAGTATAATCACTACTGGCAGGATTCCACGCGGACACCATGTGAAAATGGGGCAATTAATGGGTATGATACGGGAATCATGCAAATAGTTAGAGTAGGAATAGGCTGGCCCGGGTGGGAGCCCCATTTTGAAAGCGATAAAAGCGATCCGCCCGGTTATACGCAGGCAAAATGGGATAGCCTTGCCTGGAGCTGGAAAATTTGTATCGCTAATGGAAAATATATTTATGATACCCATGATACTTCTTTTTATACAGACGAACAAACTGGTTTCGAGGATTCCTGTAAATATTCAGATTGCGGCTCATTCCCCGGGAAACCAAATAAAGAGGACCTTAAAGCATATGGTTATCATTCCGGAACAAGAGCAATGAGATCTATAACTGCGAGTAATTGGAATATAATTATTTGCGATACGTCAGCAACGCCGAGGGAGGATGCTGTATATGTTCAAAATGTACGGAGCTTTTTCTATGCAAAACCTTGGTAAACAGTTAAATAAAGCACTATTCGCCCTAACGGCTGTAGTAGCTTTATTTAATAATAATTTCCTGTGGGGCCAGAATTATGTTTTAACGACATATGATCTTGGCGAGGACTCTACAGTTTATAATATTAGTTTAAAATCCATAGATTTGGGTTCCGCGTCAATTGAAGATTCCTTGTTATTATCAAACAAGGGCACAATATGGCTTAAAACACCAATTATTTTGGGCGATTCTATCAATCCCTTTTATCTGGTTATTACTGAGGATGGCGAATATTCGAAAAACTCAAGCGGCATCGGGAATCCGACAGTGTATTATTCGATAATAAATAGTAGCCACGATCGCTTCCGAACAATTAAATCTGACTCCATCAATGGCGCTTATATTTCATTTCTTCAGCAAAATGCTAACGAACCCGGTTTTAGAATGCAATTAAAGATGGATTCGACTTCTCGTTATTCATATACAAAAGGATTGTATACACTTGACGGACAACTCAATTTAACATTGATTCATTCGGTGGCCAACGCGGATCCACCCGATCAGATAGAATACTTATCTAACCATAACTATCTTCAGCCGATAGCCCATCTACGCAGCCATGAGCTTTATTTTGGGTTTATCAATTCAAATTATTGGTTATATAAATTGCCGACGGCCCGAAACGCCATTGATGACTCTTTACTGCTACGCCAATCTGGGGGCCAGGCAACTATTTTTGCCTATCATCAAGGGCGAGATAAATTTTATTGTTTTCATTTAAATTATGAGATGCATGGAAAATTTGTTGAAAAAAATCGAAGAGACTACTATTGTACCCCCGAAGTTTTGGTATATGATCCAAATAATTTAAGGCTATTAGAAAGACGTACGATAGTAGATTATCCTGAAGGCAATTACCCGGGGAAAGAAAATGGCATAGCCGACGTTGTCGGCGATTATATTGTATATTACTTTTTCCAAGATGATTGGATGGGTATTTATGCCCCCGCCATGCTGTTCATATTCGATACCCGGACAAACCAGGCCACCTGGCTGCGGGTGGGTTGGAGGTAATATATGAGATACTCAATAACAATTGCCTTTGTGCTTATAATAGCGCTGGGCGCTACCGCGAATGCCTCAATAAATTTGACATCCTTTCTGCAGTGTCCGGAACCGGAAAAGATGTGCCAGAACTATATCAGCGGCACCTATGGCAACGAAATCGTTACCTTAGTAAATCCCCGCGGCGGCGCAACTATTCGTTTCAACGAAGGCCCAACCCAGGATTACTGCGTTTCTATATTCTGCGATCCATCCCTAAATGGCCTGGTGCTGTTCCATTATTACGACCAGTATGGCGGCCATACCCCAAGAAGAATTACCAAATACGGTCTCGAACCCCCCTTCGCTTTAGAACCGGACAGTTTTAGTATCCACTATATCGACACCCTGACTCCGCCCGATAATTTCGAAAGTATTTTTATACCGCGCGATTCGATCGGCGAATTTTACCAACCGGTGGACGTGGCTGCCAGCTTAAATGGCGAATATTTCGATCCCGACTCCGATTACGTGTATGTGGTTGACCAGGGGAATCATCGCATAGTGAAACTTCACTACTACCACAATTATGATTCGCTGGTTTGGGCCGGTACGTTCGGCGAAGAGGTTCTCGTTTATCCAACGGCTATCGCCTACGCCGATTATGGCGGCCACGACAGAGCCGACCACGATATATATGTTACCGATGCGGGACAAGCCAAGATTTTCCGATTCTCAGCGGCGGGTGTGTATGAGGCGGACTATGGCGGTTTCGGCACCGGATTGTCTTTGATGGGTTATCCTACCGGAATTGCGGTAATTCCCGCCGACAACTACGCCGAATATATTTATATCAGCGATTCCCATAATTATAATGTAGCCCGTTTTATATCGGAAACGACGAATGAAATATACGCCGACAAGTTGTTTTATGTACCATTTACTCCGCTGCCCTTCCTGTCGGCTTTAGATGTCGATGCCTGGGGGG
>CAZTNJ010000001.1:47830-51095 GCA_964614835.1 uncultured Ignavibacteria bacterium
ACGTGGTTGATAGCTACAATCACAAGATAATCGTGCTTAACGATGATATCGATACGATACTGGCGGAGTATGGTTCGCAAGGGACCGATCCCGGCCAATTCGAATCGCCGGTTGATATTTATATCGATAGAAGAGATAATCCTAACGAGATGGTAATCTGTGAGTGGTGGGATGAGTATTCCGGTATCCAGTGTTTTACGGTCGATAAGAATTTTGGTAAAAAGGCCGTTCGTTCTGGTGTTCTACCCGACAAGTTCGAATTATACGCCAATTATCCCAACCCGTTTAACTCATCAACAACGATAAATTTCGACCTGCCGATATCATCCAGAGTAATAATCGATATCTACAATATCTTGGGACAACGCGTAACCCGGTTGGCCGACAAACCTTTTCAGGCCGGACATCATCAGATTAATTGGAACGCCTCGTCGGTAGCATCTGGAGTATATTTCTACCGCCTATCGGCCGGTGATAAGGTATTTGTGAAGAAAATGCTGCTGCTGAAATAACAACGCCGCGATTTTTCCCCGTCCCTCAGGATAGAATCCGGCGGTTGCCGGAGACATCCTGAAGTACAAGAGTCAATCCAGGCGGCCGAGAAGCATTCTAAATCTCCATATTTAAATTGACATCGGGCTAAAGGATAATTATTATCCTCGAAAACCCTATGGTTGAGGAGGCAAAATGGCATCAGTAAACAAGGCGATTCTTATCGGCAATTTGGGACGCGACCCGGAAATCCGCTATACGCCATCCGGACAGGCGGTGGCCAGTTTTACAATCGCGACATCGGAGAAATGGCGCGACAAAGACGGGCAGATGCAGGAACGCACCGACTGGCATAATATCGTATGCTGGGGACGGCAGGCGGAATTGGCCAATCAATATTTAAAAAAAGGGCGCCCGGTTTATATCGAGGGGCGGATACAGAACCGCAGCTACGATGACAAAGAAGGCAATAAAAAATATATCAGCGAAGTGATCGTTCAAAGACTGCAATTTTTAGGCGGTCGTCCGGACGAGGCTGGCGGCGGCGGCGGAAGCCATCAGGAGATGCCAGAAGTGCCGCCTGATACGGTTGGCGAAGACGACGATTTACCGTTTTAATTGAACGGTCCAGGCTGGCTATTAATCGTGCCCAAGGACCAAACAAAAGATATAGTTATATTCCAGCCGTTTTTGGTTGTAGTTGGAATCGCGGCTTTTTTTTACTGGCTGACGGCATGCCGGTCAGTAGGGTATATCGATTCGGGCGAATTGGCGGTCAATTGTTATCTACTGGGAATTCCTCATCCTACCGGATATCCGTTGTATGTTAATCTGGGGCGATTGGCGACGATATTTTTCCCCGGTTCGGTAATTTTTAGATGCAATCTGCTATCGTTGTTATTGGCCGCTTTCGCCGCCGGAGCGTTGTTTATGGTGATGATGACCCTGCCGGTGAAACTAAAATCGCCGCTTTTAAAATCAATCGGCGCGATGGCGGCCGCCTTGTTCGCGGCCTTTTCGGGAGTCTGGTGGGCGCAGGGAGTTTCCAACGAAGTATACTGCCTGACAATTTTACTTAGCACGCTGGCGATCTACTGTTTTTCCAGACACAATCAAACCAGAGAAAGTAAATTACTGCTGATGGGGTTTTATCTCTGGGGGCTATCATTCACGGTTCATTTGAGTTCGATATTTTTGGCGCCGGCGATAGCTTATATTGTTATCAGCGTCGATGGCTGGAAAGGGATAATCAAATCGAAATATTACTGGGGAGCGGGATTATTTTTATTAGCGTTGACATTCTATTTCTATATTCCGATTAGAGCGACCCATACACCTTTTTTAAACTGGAGTAATCCGCAAAGCTGGCAGGGATTCATTAACCATCTTACCGGATGGCAATACCGGGTGTGGATGTTCAATTCGGTGGAACAGATGTTCGGCGGAGTTAAATATTCCGGAGAATTGCTCTATATGCAATTCGGAATAGCCGGTTTGATTTTGGTCGTTATCGGTTTAATTAGCATGTTCCGGGTCAAATTGAAGCTGGCGGTATTTTTCGGCCTGATAATTCTTGCAGATATTATCTATAGTTCCAATTATGAAATAAAGGATATCGAATCGTATTACCTTCCGGCAATAATGTGTTTGGCGGTTTTCGCTTTTTGGGGGGTCGCGGAACTTTACGGATGGCTCGAGAAGAAACAAGAAAAGTTGGCTGAGTCGCCAAAATTGAAAGTCCTCGTGATAGTATTGCTGGTTGTATTGCCGTTATCGAATATTATCTTGAATTATTCCAAATCTGATTACAGCCGATGGCGGTTGGCCGAGGCGGGGGTGGAAAATATCCTCCAATCGATGGAGCCAAACGGAATCGCCTTTATCGAGAACTGGGATTTTTATTCGCCATGGCTCTATATGCGATTTGTAGAAAACAAGCGACCAGACGTTAATGAAGCGATCGTGGTATCTGGATTTTTTACAGCGGAATAATCCGGAAATATTATCCCGGAGCCAAAATCAAATCGGCGAATTCAAGAAGGCGCTAGCGCCTTTCGAATCGGGTGAAAAATACGATTCGCAATTACTGACATTTACCTATGAGGCGTTGATTCAATCGATTATCGACAACAATATCGAGAGCCGCCCATTCTATGCTAATTTCGAGGCGGCGCAGTTTTATAATTTCAAGCAGAATAAAATCCCCTTGGGCGGTCTGTTTAAATTGCAATATAGCCTGGACTTTGTTCCGTTCGATATCAGCAAAATTGAAATCAGCGCCTGGGAAAACGCGCGCAGACTAGTAGACGAAAGAGCAAGAGCAGCGCTGGATTACTTTTATCGAATCACCAGAAAACGGGCGGGATATTGTTATCAAGCGGGCCGTCTGGATGAGGCTAATGCTTGCCGTCAATTGGCAATGCGGATGGAGCCACTGCTGAAGCAAGCGAAAAAGCAGTAAGGGTATAATTCCGGATAGCGCTTTCTTGAGAAAAACAATGCTTATATTGTCTGAGCAAAATTTACATGAATTGCCCATTTCGACGGGTATCCAGTATTAGTGGCCGGGTTCCGAAGTCCGGCATCCGCCGGACAAAGAAACCCGACACTATCACTGCTACAGAAAAATATATATCGATAAAACCACGAGGGGCTTAATAGGTAAAATCAGGCATCGGGTTTCTTAACGCCTTCGGCGTTTCGGAACCCGGCCTCGCAATACAGGACTTTCCCCATAAATTTCGATAAATTTCTTTTAAGTCTATAGAATTTG
>CAZTNJ010000002.1:0-10864 GCA_964614835.1 uncultured Ignavibacteria bacterium
ATCGCATCAAGACCAACATCTGCCGCGTCGTTCGCATCATATCTCCAGGCCAATTTAACGTTGGATTGACCCGCATATGCGCTCAAATCGATTGATTCGAGAGTCCAGGTCCAGTTTGTGAAAGCGCCGATACTATCGATGCTCCACAGAAGAGTCGGCCAGGTAGCGCCGCCATCTGTCGAGATCCAGAGTTCGTATTCGCCGTTATTGTATGGGGAAACCATCCAATAATAACTGGCTTCCCACATGAACTCGACTCTTAAGTCGGATGTTGCCGAGGCGAAATTGAGTGCCGGGGTAATGAGCTCTTCGTACTGGTTATAGTTCCAGGGACAATACGCGCCATAGGTGCCGGAAAACACATACAAGGTCGATTGTGCCCATGTGTAACCCGGGACTGTGATTGTTTGTGTCCAGCCAGAGGGCGGGACGGATACTTCAAAATCCTCGTTTAAAAACGATGTCAGTGACATACCGGGGTTTTGCGTGATTGGCTGTAAGGTATTTTTCGGGGCGCTCTTTTCGGTCGAAAAAACGGTAGCCTTCTCATTGTAAGTGAAGACCGCCTGATCGGCCCAAGACGCCGAAAAAGCAATGGCCAAACAAATGGCTACTGCCAACAGAATAGTTTTTTTCATTTAAAATACTCCCTGATTGTTACATTAACCCTGAGTCGATTAAGACTCCTTTTGTTAATCGTTCGTCCTGATTTCCACCTGTTTGATTGTTTAGGAACCTTTGATCCAGAGGATCACTACTACGGAAAAAAGAATTGCTCATTTGCAAATTTGAAAAAACAGGAAAACCGCCTTTATGGTATGTAATATGAGAGCAGTAATTTCCACAATCGGTAATCGACATTAAGTCACCACCTCAAAGAAGTCAATTTTCCCAACTATATAAATAACACATAAGTATGTTTTGTCAACAAAAATCCGCCCATTTAGGCAACTATTTTGACCACTTTACGTTTCAGCTTAATAAAAAATCGCTCCCGATAATGATTGCTCTATCATTTAATAGGCTCTCCCCCGGAATATTGCCCAATCCAAGGCGAAAACCAATCGAGAGTCTGGGTCTCGACAATTGCAGTAACTTCATGTCAATCAAGGTATTATCGGCGCGGCAAGGCGGTCGGGAAGAAGTGGCAGTAGCGTAAAATAGCGATTTCCTTAAAATGCCCCAAATCGGATGATATAGAGGCCAATCAAATGAACTATATACACGTCAGGAATTATAATCGGTAACACGCCTGCAAAATGGCTTGCTTTTTTGGAGTTTCCTATGTATCGTATGCCTGTAGGTTCTCATCGTAATATGCTTTCTGTTTCACTGATGGTTCGGGGCGCCTCAGATAGGCTAGATTATCCCCACAGATTTCGTTAAGGCGCCATAAAATATAAACTTATAACGGCCCGCTTAAACGGGCGAGGTCGGTCATGTTAGCCGGCTCAAAAATCCCCCGCCAAGCCCACTCCGGATGGCAATCCTTTAATGGTATGTCCAAAAAAATTGCAATATTTAAAAATTTTTCGAAAATAACTGTTAATTCTCGGCCTTATACAAGACAGAAGTGTGCCGAGAAAACATTAAGTTCAGGCAAATTCAATGAGACAGTATGGAGCAACAATGGTTCGAGATGAGCATCTTGATGAACGAGAGCGGGCTCTTCGCATTGAATTAGGCAAACGCACCATATGCGCCGAGGCCAGGGCCGACCGCGAATACCAGGTAGCGCTCGACACCGAATACGCCCGCCAGATGGGAGATCAAATCAGCAAACTCATGCGCGAAGAACGATTGGAAGAAGCCCGGAAACTTCTGGCGCAGGAACTTGCTAAACACCCCCGCGAGCTTCGTTTTCTCAATCTGCAGACGCTGGTCGAACTCTACGACCATCCCAGCGGCGATTTCAGTCAGGCACAGAAATATGCCCTCCTGACTATGGAAATCGCGGTTGAGAAGGAAAATCCCCACTACCAGCAAACGGCGCTTTGCCATATGGGAATTGCCGCGCAACTTGAGGGGAAAACGCAGTATAGCCTGATGATGTATCTGGCGGCATACTCAATCGATAAAAGCTATATCGTGCCGATTCAAAATCTGGCGGGATGGTATTCCACGCAGGGAAAGCTTGAGGAGGCCATGCTCTGGATAGACCAGTTGCTGGCAATCAGCCCCAATTGGCTATCACGTGAAGATATAATTGATTTCCTGGTAAAAGATGAAGCCATTCATAATCTTCGCAAACACAAACGGTTTGTCGAGGAAATCATCGATAAAATCAAGTCCTCTAAACGCTAATAATTATTTAAGGGAGAAGATAAAATGAAAAGACAAAAATTCTTGACATCGGGCATTGTCGCCGCACTGCTGTTCTCGCTTTTCGCGCCAACATTACTCCTGGCCGAACAGGCCGTTGGCAATTCGCGCGATGGCAGCCGGCAAATCGAACAAACGGGAAATATCAATCAAAATCCCAACGAATTTGAGGTTCAGCGCGAGGTCGGCCAGCAAGGCGATTTCTACGTCCTGGATGGGGTCACCCCGCTCGATGTGATTATCCTTCCCGACTGGCGTGGCGGCGATAGAGTGGTGTTTCCGATTTTAATCAAAATAATCATCAAGCATAAGGTCTCTAAATTTAAAGCGAGCATCAGGTAATAAAGGGCAACAGGACCATCGAAAACAGAGAAATCCATGAAAGGATTAACAAACAAGATGGAAGAGTGCGGGAGATTAGAGGAGAAATACGGCCCCGCTATCAGGTCCTGGCTGACCCAAGAGGGCGAAGGATTTATCCTTTGTATCAGAGATTTTTGCCAGGGGAATAGAGCTTCTTTGAGTAATGTGCGGTCGTATCTACGAGCGCTGGCCCTGCGAATTTTCGCGGGCAACGGCAGCTATTTAAACGAGGAATTAATCGAGGATTTGGAATATCGGATGTTCGACCTGATCGGAAAATATTCATCTGTATCAGGCAGCGATGAGTTATTGGCGGCAATCCGCGACAATCTCGATATTCACTTAACGGAAATATTCACCGAAGCCAAACGTCAGTGGAATTTGAATTACTATAAAATATCGGCCTCGTTCGAGGAAATCGACCCCGGCCAATGCTTAATCGCGGCGGCGATCGAAAAAACCGAAAGCTACACCAATAAAAACGAAACGACATTCTCCGGCAGGGATGGCGCCCGAAGCGTTATCGATGAATTGGTAACTTTTTCCAAAAAACGATTCCGCGGCGACAAGACCCGCAAGGTCGCGGTCAACTGGCTGGAAAACCCCGAGAAAAGTGGCGATGTTGATTGGTTCGCATCGTTAGCCCAGGCCAGTTCCGGTTGTACGCGGGTGATGTTGACTCGGATAAAAAAATCGATAGGCCGCAATTACCGGCTGCGTCGGGTTGGCGATGATTTCGTGCTGACCCGGACGAAAGCGGTTGGCAACCTTTAGCCAATTATCCAGATTGACTTAACGCCGGATGTTTCAAGCGTAGGAAACTTAAATTCATTATTCATATAATCTGTTATCTAATAATTATTAAAATAAAACCTCTAAATTTAGATATTTATATCGGATTTTTCATTAATCTTTTAATGTACAATATAATTTTCTTGACATCTGCTTTGATGATAATATAATTTTCAGCAAGCGTGATTTTCGTATAAGTATTTATTTAAGTCCATTTAAGCAGGGGAAATCAGGAGATATTTTCCAAGAGGTTACCTGTTCAGAGGAGGGCGTAGTATTTAATATTAATTGATCTCCAATAATTATTCATGTCATTTTTATAGAAGTGTAGGGCGGGGGCACGGGTACATTGTCAATTTTGCAACTTTGATAAGCACTTTGGAAAACCCATTCTTGAGGAGTGTAAAATTATGTTTAAAATGAGGGTGGCGATTTCCATAATATTCATGGTTATTATGGTGTCGTTTTTAAAAGGTCAACAATTGGACCCCAAAATGCATTTTCCACAAATGCCGGATTCTATGGGATGGGACGTGAATGCCACCTGGCCAAAGGTGCTCGCCGATGATTGGATGTGCACGGAAACCGGTTGGATTAAGGATTTCCATTTTTGGGGTTCTTGGAGGCAGGATATAGAAGGCACAATTGACAGTTTTTTACTTAGCATTCATCATGATATCCCTGCCAACGAGTCGATTCCCTACAGCCATCCCGGGATTGAAATATGGTCAAGGATTATCCCAGAAAGCATGGTCGCCATAACGCCAATCAATCCTATTTATATCGATCTGTCAGAAAATTGGTTTGACCCCAATACGGGCGAAATACTTTTAAATGACCACCTTAGATATTTCCGTTACGATATCATACTTCCTCCCAATTGGTGGTTAATGCAAGATTCGGGTATGATTTATTGGCTCAACATTTCGGCCTTTGTCTCTGGCGATACTGTCAGTCCTGATAGGCCGATGTGGGGCTGGAAATCATCCCGCAACCATTGGAACGATGATGCTGTTTATACCGATACCCCCGGTTATAACTGGAATGAGATGTTCGAACCGATGATAAACGGGTTGTATGGTTACTCACCCGGAGACGTCGATGGTGATGGAATATTATCGGGGGGTGATTTAGTACTTATCACGAAATATCTTCAGGGAAACATCATTCCGGCCTATTCTATTCCCGGATCAAACCCACCCTTTTATCCGGCGGCGGATGTCAATGGCGATTGCATTATCAACGCTCTAGATTTCTTCTACTTAAGAAATTATATAATGGGAGTCGGGCCATACCCAGTTTTCTGCCCGCAATATCCCCCAGCCGATACCACCCAATCGCTCGATTTGGCGTTTTATGTGACCGGAGACACAATAAATCCTGAAACCGGAGGTTTGGGCGGCGCCAAATTCTACGATAAGAATTGGAATTGTATCTGGGATAGCGGCGAACCAGGACTGGCCGGCTGGACTATCGAGTTGTATAATGGCGGTAAGCTCTATATGACCGCGACTACCGGAACCGGGGGCATATATAGTTTCCCGATACTGCCAGTAGGTACGTATACCATTAAAGAAGTGCCCAAGGCTAGCTGGGTTCAAACTTGTCCCCCGCCCGGTGTGCATAATGTGGTTATATCACCCAACCTGTCAGTAATAGTTGATTTCGGCAATTATCACGGCTGGACAAACCAGGAACATTACTACAATCACGCGCAAACTGTGGCCTACGATCTTACCAAGATTTTAGAAGGACATTGGAATATCCTCGGGGCAACCAGGATTCCATTCCCGTATTGCACCTCATACTATGATCCAATACTGGATATTACGGTCATCCACTGGTGGGGCGCCAGTGTTTATCCGGGACAATGGGCGTTTGCCTGTTTCACTACCGATAACTATATCAAACCAATTCTGACATCCTGGTGGACCGATATCTTTGGTAACATCATTGATTATGCCGGCCCGATAGTAACCGTTAATCCTGCAGTTCGAGCGGATACTTCGGTTTCTATTAAAGTAACCAACAACTGGTTAGGATGGGTTGGCAGCGGCTGGCCGCTTTCGCCGCAAGATCATCCGGGCGGTCCAATGGGTAGCATCACCGGTACAAATATTAAGTACGCGATTTCTACCCATGAGTATTCCATGGAAGAATTAAACGAATCGCTATTTCAGGATACTTCACTTACCTGGAATCCTCTGCCGGATTTTACACTCAACTATGGCGATTCAATGGCCTATAATTTAGGGGTAATACCTACTGACAATGTGGTTGTATGGGTAGTTGATCTTACCGGCGCAACTTACAATGCTCGTGATTTCAAGCAATTTACTGTCGGACTTCTGCCTCAATTAGAAAGCTTCTGTGAATATTTAATAGGTGATATTAACGGTGATGGCCAGCGTTTGGGCAGCGATGTTACTTACGGTGTCCGTTACTTTAAAGGTGTAGGTACTCCACCCAGAGACAGCTGCTTCATGGATTCGACCGGCACTTACTTGTATGTGGCGTGCGATTGCAATGGAAACTGCGAATTCAGAGGTTCCGATATTACCAGATTGGTTGCCTACTTCAGGGGCAACGCTAATTTGAACTGTTGCCATTGGTTCCCGACCTCCCTTCCTCCAGTGTATAAGGATAAAGAAATATACATTAAACCAGGACATTAACCACAAGCTGTAATGATTCACATAAGGGCGGTTATTTTTGCCGCCCTTTTTATTAGGAAATTTTAAGTAGTATAGGATGCAATATAACACTAATGATAATTGGTGTTATGTATGGGGCAAAGCATTAATATCAAATGGGATAATGGTTGAACCAGATGCGATCAATCCTCCTCTATCACATTCTGCTCGGTTTTGTCTTTGGGGCTTTTTGGGGTCTCTTTTTTGGGAGTGCCGGGAACGCCCATAGCCTCGCGACGGAGAAATTCCAAGATCGCGCGGGCATCTTCCTGCTTGAGCTCCGGAACGGCCATCGATGCCTTATACTGTGCGTACAATTTCCTCATCTCCGGGTGACGGCGGGTCATCTGGTCGGGATTGAGCATCATGTTCATGATAAATTCCGGTTTGCGGCGGAACGTGATATCCCGCAAGGGCGGCCCGATTTTTTTAATATCAAGTTCGTGGCAGGAAGCGCATTTGTCGTTGAACAGCTTCTCGCCGGTTTTGGCGTATGCGCGGTCTATCGGCTTTAAATCCATTGGCTGGTTGATCGGCCCGATTCCGTAAGTCAGTTGAAAATCGGTGAGGGCGTCATCCCCCTGTTTCTTCGAGCCGCAGGCAAACCCGATAAATGTAATTGCTATTGTCACAGCGATTATCGATATCGTTTTTTTCATTATTATTTCCTCAAATTGGTAATTACGCCGGACTTTTCCTCATCAATGTTAATCGCTATTACTATATTCATTTAATTTGGTTAAGCAAGCCAAATCATCACTTTTGGGATTTGCCGGGCAGTTTGAATCCCGAAACCACCATCGCAATAAAAATTTTAAGGTTGTGCCGGGTCGTAGGGCGAAACCCGTGACCAGGCACTTTTTTCCGGTCAGTTCACGCCCTTCGGGCTACGAACTGACCGAACGCTTAATGCAAGGCAAAAATCATCTCTGCGATTTCTCCGGCCGCTCCAGCCCCGAAACCACCATCGCAATAAAAATTAGCAAGCCTCCCAGTGCCCGTTCGGGGCGGAAAAGTTCGCCACCCAAGGTCCAGGCGAACAGGGCCGCGAACACCGGTTCAAACGCGAATATCAGCGATACCCGCAACGGCGATACGACTTTCTGCGCCAGTAACTGGATTATAAACGCCGATAAGGTCGGGAATAACGCCAGGAACATAATGATAACTATGGCTTGAGTATTATAGGGAATCCATGGCGATGATTCAAATCCACCAAGTATCAGGCTGATTATCCCCACAAAAGCGAACTGCTGAAAGCAGATGATGTAAGGATCGGTGCCGCTTTTAAGATACCTATCAGCTAACAAGATATGAATCGCGTACGACATAGCCGCCGCCAGGGTGAGGGTGTCACCGGCATTGAGCTCCTTCATCCCTCCCGATAACAACCATAAGCCAATCAGCGACAGCGCCACCGCCGCCAACCCGAAATAGGAGGGCTTTTTCCGGTAAAGCAGAAACGCGAATATCGGTACGAACGCCACGAACAGGCCAGTGATAAAGCCAGAATTTGAGGCGGCGGTGATTTTCAGCCCGATTGTTTGGGTGATATATAACAGCCAGAGGAATAGCCCCATCAGTAAACCCTGTTTGATATTGGCGAAAAGCGATTTGCGGCTTATCAAAAGATAGGTCGCCAGTATCAGGGCGGCCAATAAGAAGCGGTAACCCACCAATAGAGTCGGGCTGATATAATTCAATGTATCTTTTACGATAAAAAAAGTCGAACCCCAGATGGCGGCAGAATAAAACAGGCCGAGATTAACCGCGGCATTTTTTAGCGATAGGTTTGGCATCGCCCGTAATTATAATATGAATGATATCTTTTACCTATGAGTTTATTCTATGCAGAAAAACTGCCTATTACATCAGGCAAAGAAACTAAATCGCATTTACGGCGGTTTTAACCATATTCATACGGAAGGAGACTTGAGATGTTCATCGGACATATCGGCGTGGCCATGGCGGCCAAAAAAGCGGCCCCGAAAACTTCGCTGGGGGTATTGATTGCCGCGACCTCGCTTATAGATTTGCTCTGGCCGCTGTTTTTGATCCTGGGATGGGAAAGGGTCGCAATCGAACCCGGCAACACGGTGGTTACGCCGCTAGCATTCGAACATTATCCTATCACACATAGCTTATTGGGGGCGGCCGGATGGTCAATTGCGTTCGCGCTGATATTCTGGCTTTTCACCAAGCGGAGACGCGATTCTGTAATTGTCGGATTGGTAGCGGTCAGCCATTGGTTTTTGGATTTGATAGTCCATCGCCCAGATTTGCCGATTATACCCGGCGTTTCGTTTAAATTAGGATTAGGCTTGTGGAATTCGTTTGTCGGCACCATAATTATCGAGGGCGCGATTTTTCTGTCCGGTATCTGGATATACGCTCGCATGACTAAAGCCATAAATAAAATCGGGAGATACGGGCTCAGGAGTTTTGTGCTGTTTTTCGCGATAGTTTATATGGCGAATCTGTTTGGCGCGCCGCCGCCGGATTCCAAAGCTATTGGGTATGTTGGCTTGTTGATGATACTATTTCCGTTCTGGGCTTGGTGGGTGGATAAGAATAGGACGGTGGTTGGATAATTATGTTCGAATCATATGGACGGTTGCTACTAGACGAACTAAGCGGAAAAACTGGGATACTTTTAAGGCATTTTAAAACAAACCATGGAATTAATTAAGCTAACCCTGTTTTCCAATCCTCAAGATAGGGTCTGCCTAAGACGATATCTTGAGACTATTATCCACTACCCTCAGGCCAAAGGCCTGCCTGAGATGTCGTGTTGTCACATCCATCCTGAGGGACACGAATAAAGTATCCAGATCGTGCCTGGGCCAGACACATCGGACACCGGCCGGGGAGATGAATACCTTTTGTTTTTCAGCTCATTGGCTACCCGAAGCTGATTATGAAAAACTTACCGGCAGGCCTGGCCTCAAAGATTAGTCTACTATTCTTTTAAGCAAGAGATCATTACGTTTCGCCCTGGAGTAATCCGGGGCTTTTTTATTTCGAACTTAGAGAATTTGAAGATATAATACTTTAATTTGATCTTCAGCTCACTGTTACCGTGGCGTTACCATAGCGTTACCGCAACAAACAATGGTCTTTATATTTGCCTGTAACTTATCGCTATTCAACTAGCGGCGCAGGGATTCGAACCCCGGACACGAGGATTATGATTCCTCTGCTCTGACCAGCTGAGCTACGCCGCCGTAACCGCCAATTTAAGCCGACATCTCGAATTGTCAAGAATTTCTTTGGATAACTACTATTGCTTTTCCCGATTTTAAATAATCTCTTGGGCGCCGGTTAAAATCCATTATATTCCAAACCGCTATGAATATAGATTACTTAAAGGGATTAAATGAACCTCAAAGGGAAGCCGTTTGTTGCCTTAAAGGGCCGCTTCTGGTGCTAGCAGGCGCAGGAACCGGTAAAACCAAAGTAATTACCCATCGTATCGCCCACCTTATCGCCACCCAAACCGCTCGACCCAATCAGGTACTGGGCGTAACCTTCACTAATAAAGCCGCCGGCGAGATGAAAAAGCGCGTTATCGACCTTCTGGGGCCAACCGGACAATATGTCCGCTTATCGACTTTCCACTCTTTCTGTGTCTATTTGCTCCGCCAACATGCCGAATCGATCGGCTATAAGAGCAGTTTTACAATCTATGATGAAGCCGATAGCCTTGCCTTAATCAAGAGAATCTGCAAATCGCTGAATATCCTCGAAGGGCAACCATCGCCGAGCACCGCCCGATATCGCATATCCGATGCCAAAAACCGTTTGTTGACTCCACTGCAATTTGCCGGGATGACCGCGGGCGATTATGTCGCCGAGCAAGTGGCTTTAATTTTTAAGCAGTATCAAGCTGAATTAAAGAAAAACAATGCCATGGATTTTGATGATCTATTGGGACTGACCGTAACCATGCTCGAACAAAATCCGCAGTTATTGCTGTACTATCAAAATAAATATACCTATATGCTTGTGGATGAATATCAGGATACTAATTTGGCTCAATATCGGCTGGTTCGACTACTGACCGATAAGCATAAAAATATCTGCGTGGTCGGCGATGATGACCAGGCTATCTATGGTTGGCGGGGCGCCGATATCAATAACATACTTAATTTTGAAGATGATTTCCCCGGCTGCCGGGTTATCACGCTTGAACAGAACTATCGCTCTACCAATGTTGTTTTGGAAGCTGCTTATGGGGTTGTTAGGAAAATCGGCCGGCGCAAACCCAAAAAGCTTTTTACCGAAAGAAACGGCGGCGATTCCATTACTTTAATGCAATGCGCCGATGATCGCGAGGAGGCTTCCGCAATTGCCGGCAGAATAAAAGTCGGCCTCCAAAACAATAAAAGCCCATCCGATTTCGCTATCCTGTATCGCACCAATGCCCAGTCCCGTGGAATCGAAGACGCCTTACGCGATTCCGGAATTCCGTACACGATTGTCGGCGGGACTAAATTTTATGAGCGGATGGAGGTCAAAGATATTCTGGCTTATTTACGGCTTCTGGTTAATCCTGATGATACCCAATCGCTAATTCGAATAGCCAATGTCCCCAAGCGCGGGCTGGGCGATGTCTCAATCGCGAAATTGCAGCAGGCCGCCGATAGACACGGCAAATCGCTTTATGCCATGATGGAAATCCCCGAGCTGGCCGA
>CAZTNJ010000002.1:10874-47599 GCA_964614835.1 uncultured Ignavibacteria bacterium
CAAACCGGCAATCGAATTGAAGAAACTTCACGCGATACTTACTGGCTTATCCGCCAAAATAAATATATTAAAACCCGATGAACTGGCGATTCGACTAATTGAACAAATCGGCTATCTTAAAATGCTCGATGAGGAAAATTCTCCCGAGGCCGATGTCCGCGCCGATAATGTCCGCGAACTCGTGAACGGTATAGCCGCCTTTATGGAACGCAAGGCGGAAGAAGAACCCGATAAACCCGCAACCCTTGCCGGATTTCTGGAAGAAGTGGCGCTAATTACCGATATCGATACTTTTAAAGAAGGCGAATCGGCGGCTATTCTGATGACTGTTCATGCCGCAAAAGGGCTCGAATTCGACACGGTGTTTATCGCCGGCATGGAAGAAGGGCTATTTCCATTGGTACGGGAATCAACAACGGATACTGATATGGAAGAGGAACGCCGTTTGTGTTATGTCGGTATCACCCGCGCCAAAAATTCCCTGTATTTGGCTCTGGCCGCTTTCCGGAGGCGATATGGTAATTCATTTGTTACGGAACCATCGCGATTTTTATTCGATATCAACCAGGACTTGATTAAAGTGGAAAAATTCGGATATTTCAGTGATTACAGTCGCCCGCCTCGCGACCGGAAACCCGAATCAAATAGCGGGAAATATAAAAGCCGCTCTAAGATAGAGCCTCACACAACTTATTTTACTCCCGAGGAGACGTCCGAATCATTGATTCGAGTCGGTCAAAAAGTATCTCACCATAAATTCGGTATTGGCACAATAATCGCTCGCGAAGGGACTGGCGCCACTATGATGATTACCGTGCGTTTTTCCGGAAGCGTCAAGAAACTTTTGGCCAATCATACTGCGCTGGAGATTTTAGGATAATCTGTTCCAGAACAATCCCTACATCCATATCCCCGTCAAATTTTAGCTTGCAATTTTTTCGTTTGCTCGGATATTTACAGCGGATAGAATTGCCCGGCAATCAATTAGCCATAATAATTGGCCGGCCGATTCTCTGTAATTGATGTATGAAAAGATCGTTTTTAAACCTCAAATCGATTATTGCGCTGGCCATCATCCTATTTCTTATAATTCTTTTTCAATCAATTCTCGAATACCGGTCGGGCCGTAAGGCGGTAATCAGTTTGCTCAATAACCAGGCAGGCGCCCTGATAACCAGCGTGGCGCGGGCCAGCGAAAAAGGGATAATCGGCTATGAAACCCAGCAGGAAAGAATACGCCGTCATCTTTATACCATAGCCGGGATGGTTGACCGTCTGGCTCGTTTCGGCAAAGCGACAAGCCGGGAACTGTTCGATATCGTGAATTCTGATAGCCTGGTGGCTCTTACCCTGATCGATAAAAATGGTAGAATAATATTTCCAGACTCGAATAATTCGAATCTATGGGTTGAGCTTGCTCCAGAAAAGCTGACCAGACTATTTAACGATAAAACAGGGCGTCTTCCTCTAAATTTTATCGATCTGCCATCGGGAAAACGGGCGTTCGCAGTGGCTTTGCGCGACAGTCGAGACGGCGCGATTATTGTCGCGGTTGATGCTGCCGAGCTTCTGCGGGTTCGCCAGACATTAGGCGCGGGAAGCGTTATCGAGGATATTGGTAAAAGCCCCGGGGTCGAATATGCCGGCATAATAAACAACGGCCTGATCTTGGCCGCCTCTAAAAAACTTGCCGGCGAATCGCTTGATAATTGGTCCGAAACGATGGATTCCACAGCTAATGCGATTAAAACCCGAATTCGTAAAATATCAAACGACAGCAGTAGTGATATCTATGAGGCAATCGGCCCATTTACGGTGGCCGGACAATGGCGCGGCAACATCTTAATAGGCATGAACACCGAGTATCTGAATTCGCTTGATAATAAACTACAACGCGATATCTTTTGGCGTTCTCTCTTATTATTGATCGTAGCCATAACGGCGATAGGAGGAATCTGGTTGCGCCAGAATTACAAAATAATATCGGACCAGTATAACGAAATCCTTCAGGATGTCCAAAGGCTGGAAAGCGATAAGGCCATCAGCTCGCGCCAAATCGCTATGGGCGAACTGGCCAGCGGCGTGGCTCATGAAATAAGAAATCCGCTTAACGCTATCCGGGTGATTATCCAGAGATTGCAGCGTGAATTTGTCCCGCAAAACGATAAAACCGAATATACGCAATTAACCGATATTATCCGAAAAGAAACCGATAGAATTAACGGCACTATCGAGCAATTCCTAAGTTTTGCCAAGCCGCCGGTTCTCCATAAGGAGACCGCTAATCTGAACGATTGCCTCAAAGAAATCGTTGCCCTGGTAGAGCCACGGGCAAAATCGAAACAATGCTCACTAAAAACCGAGTATGGTACATTACCACTCATGAGTTTCGACCACGAACTCTGCCGCCAAGCGTTTCTGAATCTGCTCGATAATGCTTTGGCAGCGGTCGGCGACAATGGGATTATTTCAGTTAAAACTTATAAAAAAAATGAACTGTGCATCGTTGAAATAGCCGATAATGGTCCAGGTATTTCCGAAACCGACAAACAACGCGTATTCGATTTGTATTATACAACCAAATCCGGCGGTACCGGGCTCGGTTTGCCGACCGTTTTAAGAATAGTCAGAGAACACGGCGGACGAATCGACCTTCAGGATTCGTCATTTGGCGGAGCGCTTTTTAGAATGGAGTTGCCCATTGAATAACGACGCCACCTTATTGATTATCGATGATGAAGAAAGTCAATTAATTGCGATATGCGGCTTTTTAAGAAAACTTGGCTATAACGTTATTTCATGTAGCAGCGCCGAGTCCGCCCTGCCGATTTTCGAACGCGAACCGGTTGATCTTGTTATCTCCGATATGCGGATGCCTGGTATGAGCGGACTTGATCTCATGCGGAAAATAAAACCGGCGATTCCCGATATAATGTTTATCCTGATGACCGCATATGGAACTGTCGATAACGCCGTAGAAAGTATCAAAGAGGGCGCTTTCAATTATCTTACCAAGCCGATAGACCTCGATCAATTGGAAATCAGTATTGCCAAAGCGCTGGAAAGCCGCAGACTAATCGCCGAAAACCGCCAACTGAAAGACATCCTAAAAAGCCGCGGCGAGGCCAAAGGAATTATATCCGTATCCGAACAGATGGAGCATATTCTTAATGTTGTGGCCAGAGTCTCGCCGACAACCGCCACAGTATTGATTCAAGGCGAGTCGGGTACCGGTAAAGAAAGAATCGCCCAGGCAATTCACTACGGCTCGCCGCGTTCGGATAAGCCCATGGTCACGATTAATTGCGCCGCTGTGCCCGAGACCCTTCTTGAGGCCGAATTGTTCGGACATGAACGGGGAGCGTTTACCGGAGCCCATGTCGCCCGCAAAGGAAAGCTCGAATATGCCGATGGCGGCACATTGTTTATCGATGAGATCGGGGATATGCCTTTATCGCTTCAGCCAAAATTGCTTCGCTTTTTACAGGAGGGCACGGTTGAGCGTTTGGGCTCGGCGAAAACCATAAAATTGGATATCCGTGTTATTGCCGCCACCCATCGCGACCTGCGGCAGATGGTCAAAGAGGAGAAATTCCGGGAAGATCTGTTTTATCGGCTAAACGTCGTTAACCTAATAATCCCGCCGCTTCGAGAGAGAAAGAACGATATCATCTTGCTGACCGAATATTTTATCAAGCTGTATTCGCAGAAAAATTCTAAAATGGTTTTTGGCTTAACTCGCGAAGCCAAAGACCTGTTGCTAAAGTATGACTTCCCCGGCAACGTCCGAGAACTGGAAAATGCAATCGAAGCGGCAGTTGTGCTTTGTCGGCATGAGGCTATCGGCGTGGAAGACCTGCCGTTAAGTATAAAAGAAACCAGCGCCGGACTATCAATGGAAGATACCGGGTCGCTTCTGGCCAAACTCGAAGCGATTGAAAAGAAACTCATCTTCGAAGCGTTGGAGAAACATGCCGGAAATAAAAGCCAGGCCGCCCGGGCTTTGGGAATTTCCGAAAAAAATATCCGCGATCGCCTGAAAAAATGGGATCAAGCTAATTCTTGATACATTTTCGACCTGCCAGTCGTAAACCTTCGACTAATTAGTCGAATTCATTACGGGCTTATGCCGCCTATAAGATTATTATATCGCTATAATCTTTTGAAAGATAATCGATTAAGCCTTTATTTTTTCGATTCTGATACAATGGCATGATTGTTGCCTTAATTAAATCGCGCAAGAGGATAATAGAAGTGGTAAATCGAATTAAAATAAACTCACAACAAAACATTCCTAAAGGAGGAACCTTGATGAGAAAAAATTATTTTCTCGTACTCATCGTAATGCTTATGGCGTCCGCGGTTTTCGCCCAGACAACCGGTTCAGTTTCCGGGATGGTTCGCGATACCCTGGATAATCCGATAATTGGCGCATCGGTTAATCTAATGCCGTATGGCGGTGGACATCATGATTATTATCACGCGACCACCGATTCGACCGGAGCGTATTTAATTGAAGATGTCGAAGCTGGCATGTATCGGGCCAAAGCCAACAAACATGATTACTTGCGCGCATCCATTGATAGCGTAATTGTAATTGCCGACCAAAATACCGAACTGAATTTTGTACTCGTTCCTGAACCCCCCGTCATTATCGAATACGGCACGGTTTCGGGCGTTGTTCGCGATACTTTAGGCGTAGCTGTCGATAGCGCCAAAGTTCATCTTGTTACTCGCGGCGGCGATCCACATCACGGCGGCCCCGGGCATCGCGGCCATAATTATCATGTGTACACGGGCGCTGATGGGACTTTCGCTTTCGATAGCGTAGAAGTTGGCGCTTATACGGCGATGGCCAGCAAAGTTATGGTTGGTCATGATGCCGAAACGCTTACTGTCGTAGTTGGCCAAAATACGGAAATCGAGCTCGTATTAGGCCCGCGTGGTAACGGTCATCATCATGGCGGCGGCCATCATGGCGGCGGTCATCAAGGCGATACTATGGTGGTCGTTGAGCTTACCGGATGGGCTATTGTTATTGCCGATTCGGAACGCACCCATTACTACCTCGATATCGATGGTAACGATACTGCCGATTTCAGGCTTTCTTTCGGACCGGCCGACTATAATCCGGGCAGCGGCGCTCAACGCCCAGCCGATGGCGATTCTATCTGGATTACCGGCGGTTTGATGGGTTATGGCACGCCGCAAACAGTTGTTGTCTATACAATCAATGGGTTATTCTGGCGTCAACCCGGCCGCGGTCATGGTGGACATGGCGGTCACGGTGGTGGATGTCCCCATCCGGACTCAGTAACAGCTATCGAAGCAGCCGGTTTGGCTATTGTTACCGAAACCAACAACAGAACCCATTACTATCTGGATACTGACTACGACGCAGTGGCTGACTATATACTGAATTTTGGCCCGCCCGATTACGACCCGGGTAATGGCGCCGCTCGCCCCGCAAATGGCGATAGTATTTCAATAGTCGGAGGCTTGCTCGATGGTCCGAACGTACTCGATGTAATTATTGTGTACGAAATCAATGGACTCCAGTGGTGGCGCGATCCAGGCGATACGATTCTTCTCTGGCCCAGAATCGTAACTTCTGTGGATAACAATGAAGCGTTGCCGTCAACTTATCTGATAGCCAATAGCTATCCGAATCCGTTCAATCCATCAGCTATTATCGCGTTTGATCTTCCGAATGCCGGAAATGTCCGCGTAATGGTTTACGATATCCTCGGCAAACAAGTAGCCAATTTGGCCGATAACTATTTCTCCGCCGGTCACCATGAATTGCAGTTTACACCGGCACAACAAGTCAGTTCAGCGATTTATTTCTATAGGATCATCGCTGGTGAAGAAGCAACCGTCGGTAAAATGATTTTCCTTAAGTAAATCGCTTGTTCTGATTTGTAAAGGGCGTCTTCTATAGGCGCCCTTTTTTTATTGTCGTAACCAATCATGTTTACCAAAAATACGAACAATCCGACAGAAATGTCGAATTCCTATTATTAACGGGATTTTCGACAATAACCTGGATTTGTAAGTTCCTGCTGTTCAATATGTTGGGCTGCGCTCAAAATAATTATTGTCGGCACTGCTTTTGCTTAATATATTGCAGGAGAGAAAGCAAATGATAGCAAAACTAAAAGACTCCATGTTAAAACGAGCGAATCTAATAAGCTTGATTTCTATCTGGCTGGTTTTTTTAGCGCCGGGATTTCTGGCAAATAATGTCGAAGCCCGCGATAAAAAAGCGCTCGGCCATGAAATCGGCGTTAATGGATTTCTCGATGAAGATGGCGATGGATTCAACGATCTGTTGCCGGATAGCGATGGCGATGGCGTTCCCGATGCTCTCGATCCCGATTTTAGGGGGCGACACGGCGATAGCCTGGGCAGCCGTCAGCAAGGTCCTCCGCCGCTCCCTGATTCCAGCGGCACACGACACGGACGTGGTCCTGGCGATATGGGGCCCCATGGCGAACCCGGCATGTTTGGCCCAGGCGATACAACCGGCCATCGCGGTATGCATGATGGCGGGCGCGGTGACCGTGGCGGTCGTGGCCCGCGCGGCGGCGACATCAATCCCGATGATAGCATTGGTGGAGGCGATGGAATGAATCCACCCGATAGCATGGGACATCATAAGCCGAGTCCCGGGTTCCCCATTCCGCCGACCGAAAATCCATCGATTAGGAGAGACGCAAACCCCGCTAAAAGTCAGCCCGATAACTCATCAACGAAAATTCCCGAAACGGGAGCGCAAAAGGGAAATCAGAAAGAAAGCAGTAAGAGATAAGGTAACCATCCATTCACCTAAACCAGAACGAGACGGGAATTCAGGCAGTTGCGTCATCTGATTAGCGTTTTTTTTCTTTTTTTTATATTCTCAACATCGATATTCGCGGGGCAATATCTTTCCGCAGGAATAGGGGGAGGATATTCCAGCAACCTATTCGCCGATAGTTTCGCGATCGGTAACAGCTATACCCAGCTTAACGCTACCTATTCCGGCACGAGTTTCGACAAAATAAAACTTAAATATTACTGCGATTATGTTTATTACACTTACGATGTCGGCGATGTTCTAAATAATTTCATTTTAACTTCCGGTTTAGGGCTGTCTAACCGCGATAGAAACAGGCAGCTTAATTGGGGTATCGAAACTTACGGAGCCATGAAAGACTATGTCGACCCCGATTTGGATTTCGATAATTCCCGATATTACCTGACTGCGGATATGTCGTATTACTTTATTCCCGGATTTCAGGGGCGGCTTCTATATGCCTTAACCAAATCCGATTATCAATTTTACGGCAGCCTGAATTATATCGAACATCAAGCGGAAAGCGAAATCGTTACCACTATGCCGACCCGGACAACGTTTCGCGGTAAGGCTCGCTACGCGTCTCGGTCGTTTGATTTGGGGGGAAGCTACTACTGGATAGATCAGGAACTTGCGGTATCGCAGTCTATCGATATAAAAACCGGTTTTAATATCAAACTCAAAAATCGCTGGGCGGGGGATGGCAGACGTCCGATATCCAGCTACTATGTTATCAGCGGCATCACATCTTACTGGGATCCCTGGCGCGGCTCGCAGATTGAAACATCGATAAAACGAATCATGCCATTTGCCGTTGTGTCAACTTTGGAATTATGCTACTGGAGCCGGATATTTACTTACGACAAGATTTTACAACAGCGACTGACCTGGTTGGATGGCGCCGATGGCAGAAAAGATCGAGGCTGGACCGCCAGAGTTGTTTTCGATAGGCAATTGGCCATCAATTTACCTTTGCCGCGGATGGTTAATTTTTCGCTTACCGGCGGATATTCCGATAATCATTCGAACGATGATTACTATAACTACCGCTATTTTTATATAACTACGAATCTTCGCATGCGGATATTTTAAAACGGATTTTTCTATTTCAGCAACACCATCTTGATTAGCTTAGTCTCGCCGGCTGATTTCAAGCGCGCGAAATATATCCCTGAAGCAATATTATCTGCCCGCCAGTGAATCGAATGCGGACCGGCTTTCTGAATCTCATCCGCCAATGTCGCCACTTTCTGGCCGAGAATGTTGTACAGCGTTAAAATTACGGAACCATCATAAGCAAGGCTATAATTAATGACCGTGCTGATATTGAACGGATTGGGATAATTTTGCTCCAATGCGAATTCGTAAGGAATTATGGCATCGCCAGGATTCTGTTCTTTGGGCAGCGGTTCGTTTAAGGCGAATGTCACTATCCCGCTGCTGTCGCTGATTTGTTCAAAAATCGCCAACCGCTCCGGCATGGCGACGATTTTATGCGGATGGTGAAGGGCTGCCTCGATGAATGCATCGCAGTTGATTTCGGCCTCTATCTGCGATAAATCATCGGCGATACGATAGAAATGCGGCCCCTCGCTTTCGACCGCCCACAATCCCAACAGCGGGATATTGACAATATCCGCCAGATGATTCGTCCGCCTATCGCCGATATTCAAGCGGTTCACGTAAGTAAAATCAAGCTGCGGCGATAGAGTGAATTGCCAGATATCAGCGTTAGTTTTATCGGCCAGATATACCGACAGCAAGCCGTTAGCGTTCAGTTTACAGGTGAAAGCCTCATACAGCGGATGCGCCGAGGTGTCTTCCGGAGATGATAAATCGTACTGGGCCAGAAGCGTCCCGTTGTCGCCGAACACGCAGAGTCGTTGCCCGATATCATCCAGTACCAACAGCCTATTATCGGCGCGGCTACGGGTACGATAGTTGATATACTCGATATCGCGCGGTCCGAATCGCTCATCGAGCGTTATCGATGTTTGCCAGGTTAGCTGGTCGGCTGATGGCGTAGCGGCGTTGAAACCGAAATTAAGCACTACCAATCGATGGTTCATCCTATCGCCCGCGTAAATCCGGTCGGTTTGTGGATTGTAAAGGTAACCGCGGGAAGCTACCGCCAAACAGGCAAATCCGGCAAACGGCGATATTCCTATACTATCCGGGCCAAACACGCCGCGCCTTTGCATTCCCCTGTTGGCGTTACCATTTGCGGCGCGGAACCAGTGGATAACCGGGTTCAGATAGTCGGCTGCCAGGATAATCTCGGTGGTGTCGCGGCCGGCAGCAAAGTGAAGGGAGGCGATATCGGTGGGCATCCCCAGCCTGTTGAAACGATCGGCGCCGAATAGGTCATGGTCGGTTTGGCGGTTCCAGCGATCGGCGGCGGTGCTTAAGCCGAATAGCGATTCGCGCCGCCCCTGGCCGAATGCGGTGGTAGTTAGTAATATGCCGAACAGGATTAAGGTAACAATTTTATTCATATACCCCTCACTGCTTTGTCCATTTAATTACATGCAGCCCGTCGTCGAGGCAACGGAATTCGTAGATGGAGTTGTCGCAGGCGACAAAAGGATCGAGATACCTATCATATTTACTCTCATATTGTGGAAAGGACGCTGTTGCAAGCAGGTTGTATTCTAAATCATATACCCATATTTGATTTGTATATTGTTCATTTAATAGAGTCGCAACTAATATAAACAATTTACTTCCATCGCCCCCAGATAAAATAGTCGCATATTCAATGGTATCAGGAATATAATCTATATTCTTAAATTCATGCATAACGGGTCTACCCGTTGAATCCGGATCCGTTGATTTTAAAAATTGAATTGAAGTAGGCGGGCTTTCTAGTGCTGCATAATATTTATTATCATTTGCCAAAAAGGCTTTTGACCCCCCCGATAAAATTTGGTTATTATATAAGCGACGGTAGCCATGATGAAGTTCGTCAAAACATATTTGACCACTAGGGGACCACGAGAGCCCCACAATTTGAATATTTCCTGAATCCGCATATGGGACAAGACTGTCAATTATGTTTCCCATATAATCAATGATTGGAACTATGGATATACCAGGAAAAGTTGTCAGGTAAATATGCGAAAGTGTGTCAATATATATTTCATCAACTGATTGCGATTCAATCCTCCTTTTAATTTGAGTATCACTACCCAGAATATCATAGATTAATTCCCCGCTTTTACTAAATACTTTTAATTGATTTAAGCCGCAAGATACTATGACAATATTTTCATTTAGATCAATGAAACCGTATGATGGGCCATTTCCCGGGTCAATATCATAATCGGTTGTGTCGCTTATTATCCCATTTACTATTGGTGCCGTTATTTTTATTTCATTAGTGCCATCACCCCAATAAATATAAGCGAATTCTATTGAAGAGTAATAATCTATTGCCATAACATTTCGAAAAACTACTAGAATAAACAAAATACAAACTATCAAATTAGACATCCTGTTCTCCTTTGCTATGGGTTAATTCGTAATATTCTTCTAATCCAGCCACGATAATGAACGAAATAATCGTCATGTTTTACCCGCCTATCTACAAATGTTTCTCCACCTTTTGCATGAATAATGAAACATCGAGTAATTTTGCCCGCCGCCGGGTCGTACACCACATTGTTAATAATAACAACATGACCATATACCGGCGAATTTCGATATTTTTTAATAACAATTAAATCGCCGTCATGAGCGAATTCCTCGTTAATGACCATTGTACCAGTACTCAGCCGATGATTTCTGTCGGGGTAATTATAGTATCCTCTGGCATAATCGTTTGCGCTTATCCAATTTAGCCTATATCTTGTATTCATTAATGGGCCAATCCATTGTATAATCGCGGCAGTTACAAAACCTGAGCAATCAATATTTTTATAAGGCGCTTTGCCGCCGTAATAATATGGGGTGCCTATATGAGTTACCGCCCAATCTAATAGATCCCAATCCTCATTTGCCTTATAGGGTCCGAAAATTATTTTATGTGAATCAAGGCTATCGGCGGCACGTTTTTTCTGGATAACAATATTTTCAGTTTTATTAGAAACTTCGCATGAAGCAAGCAGACGCATATGAGGATATAATCGCTGGTTATCATAGATAATATTGTTTTCAATTAATGGATTCCACTTATTACCCCATTGAGGGGTCGTATCGTTTTCGAATAAATATATTATGCCCTTTTTAAGCACAGAATCATAATAGGCAAAATCATTAGTGATTAACCATTTATAATTAATATTCCCCCAATAATTCACCTTCCATTTTGCCAGAAGCGGTAAATACTGATTACCCAAATATTCGAAATACTGTACATTAGATAAATCCCAAAACATATAGGTACGCTTATTCCATATTGATAATAATTGAACAAACGTTGAGGTGTCCCGGTAATAGTAACGAAATAGTAGACTTGTGTCACCCCAATCATCGACCTTCGCTTTAATAATGCTAAATACCCTTGTTGTATCCATAAATTCGGGGGGCGGATTCCAAGGTCTATGCGTTAGTATCACCGATTCCAGTTTTGGCACTACATATGCCGTATCCGCATTACTATACATCGGGGATGATGATCGCGGATTTACCGAGATATATGCTAAATACGGATCGTTCTCGGGATCCGCCAAATGCCCGATATGCTCACCGACATTATAACGCCCGTTCCAGGTAATAGAAACAACAGCAGTGTTCATGCCCGGAAATCCAAACATCGTGGTGTCAAAGTGGATATTCGTAATAGAGATGGGGCTGATATACACCGAATCGCCGTTTCTATCCTCGATATTGAAATACACTCGCGAGGTGGAATCCAACCCCACGCTATCGCTGAACATAAAACGAAAATAGCCGGAATCCCCTTTTGCCGGTATAAAACAACCGGTTGAGTCATTCATATAATCCAAATGAAGTCGCGCCACAACATGATTGGCAATACTGGTGTCGTTAAAATTAGCCAGCATCGAATGGTCCCCAAAAATATCACATTCTAATACTTTGCTGACATTGCTCCATTCCTCCGGTGAAAGGTCGAAATATTCCTTGGGTATAATTTCATTGCGGGATATATAATAATAGTGTCTTATCATAAAATTTGTATCGCAGGAACCACGATCGGCTTGCGGCCACCTCACGAATTTAAATGGATATGGCGCCGAAATACTATCAATACGTAACCGGGCGGTTAATTCACGCGGTATAGTTTGAGCATCTTGCGTGGATGTCAGCACCGCCACACAATGGTAAGGCGTTAATACATTTAACACCTGATTGCCGTAAACCCTGTGCGTGCCATTATTAGCCAAATAAAAAACCGATGTTATCTTTGAAAAGTCGTAACAGTTTTCCTTTATATTTATGGTAGCCTCATCCGTGACATATGGCGTTCCAGCATACTGCCAGTACTGCGGCTTATCGGGTGGACAACTTTCTAACCCAAAACGGAAATCGGGATAATTAAAGCAAATTAATCGCAAACGGTACTTGCCGCTTCTAAGCGGCCCCGCCCAAATCGCATAACGATTCCAGCCTGGATGAACGCCCTGAGTACAAACACCGGGCAAATCAACCTTGGCGGAATCCAAAAACCTGATTTCGCAGCTTCCTAAAGTCAGCGACCCCATGTAAACTCCGCCAGCGATCCCGATAGCTACCATTACATAACAATCCGGCTCTGCCGGGCTTGCCCAGTCAACAATAACCGCAAACATCGGTGGCGGCGGCAAACAATAGTCATCGCAATCACGCCCCCATTCTAACTCTCTGATAGGACCGAAATCTATTGACGCAACTATACCAGGCTCATACGGCGGGCGGTGATTTTCAAAAACCTGTACAAAGGCCGCGGTATATGGCCATGACCATACATTCGAAGATAATATACTAACAACAAAAGCTGTAAGGAGAAGATAATACACCCGTCTCATATATCCCCCGAGACATTTAAGGTTATTTTCAAACTACAATGCTATTATATAGAGTCCAAGATACGGCTGTCAAGAAATATTTTAAAATTTTGTGCCAGGGGTTGAATACACCCGGGTACCCCTCACTGCTTTGTCCATTTGATTACATGCAGGCCGTCGTCAAGGCAACGGAATTCGTAGATGGAGTTGTCGCAGGCGACAAAAGGATCGAGACGACAATCGTATCTGCTTTCATATTGTGGAAATGATGCGATATCAAGCAAATTATATTCCAGGTCATAAACCCATACCTCTTCGTTATATTGACTATATATTCTTTTAATACAAGTTTCAATAATATACCGCCGCATTTCTCGCTGCATGTATAAAATAGCTTTCATGGATGGTCAAGTCAATTGATTTGTGAGGAAAAAATGGTTTGATATGCATGGCACTGGCCGCGGATTTGACAGTCCGGGAAGGCTATCTCCCGCAATCTATTACAACTGCAAATACGGCACGGCGTTCAAATCGAGCGGGGAACGTTCTCCTCTTTCCAGATGCCAGCCGCCGGCGGCCGCTATCATGGCGGCATTGTCGGTGCACAAAAGCGGCGAGGGCTTGAACACCTGTAACCCCTCGGCGCGCTCGGTAACCATCTCGCGCAACCGTTTGTTCATCGCTACCCCGCCGGATATCGATAACCGTTCCACCCGCAAATCGCGGCAGGCGGCAATCGCCTTACGTGCCAGGATATCGCAGACCGATTCCTGAAACGAGGCGCAGATATCCGCCAGATGTTCGCGGACATATTCGGGAGTCTTGTCTTTGACATATAAGGCCACGGCGGTTTTCAATCCCGAAAACGAGAATTCGTAAGAATCTTTCCCCATGGTAGCGCGCGGAAACCGGAAAAACCCGCGATCACCGTTTTCGGCCGCTTCCTGTATTGCCGGACCGCCCGGATACGACAGCCCCAGTATCTTGGCGACTTTATCGAACGCTTCGCCGGGAGCGTCATCGCGGGTTTTCCCCAGAAGTTTATACTTGCCCCAATCGCGGACATGATAAAGCGATGAATGCCCGCCTGATACGACCAACGCCACGAAAGGCGGTTGGCAATCGGCTGATTCGAGATGGTTGGAGAAGATGTGCCCCTCGATATGGTTAACGCCAACAAATGGTTTACCGGTGGTCTGCGCCAGCGATTTAGCGAATGTCAGTCCAACCAGCAAAGCCCCAACTAAGCCGGGGCCATGCGTAACCGCGATTCCATCAATATCGGTAAGTTTTTTATCGGCATGCATCAACGCTTCATCGACAATGCCAATAAGGCGTTTAATATGCTCGCGGGAGGCAAGTTCCGGTACGACACCGCCGTATTTTTGATGGATTAATTGCGAATATACGATATTGGACAGCAGATTGCGAGGAGGTGTCAATATCGCGGCGGCGGTTTCATCGCAGGATGTTTCAATCCCCAGAATTAGCATTCGGCGTTTGGATTCTCGCTAATTCGAATTCGCAGTTACGCAGACCGATAAAACTGGTGCGGACATCATCGAGGTTCGATGGGATTGTTAATTGATCGCGGCTTAGTTCGACCGAATATTTACCGGGTTTATTAATATTATGAAGGTCCATTGTTAGTTTAAGATTATTGAAATACAAGATTTCAAAAAGCGTCCGGCCATTAGCGGTTATATCAACCGGGACTGTTTTCAAGCTTTCCGGCATCAAGCGAAGGCCGACCGGGATGTTTTTATATTCGATTTCAACCAGTACTTTTTGATTAAATTGCTGTTTGGTTGTCAGATGGAACCATAAAGCAAAAGACAAAACGAGGCCGACAATTTTCCAGCCCAGGTTCTTAAATATCCTCGTTTTCACAGGCAGATGGCAGTTTATTTGTCAGAAAATTTAAGGATACGGCCAAAAGACACTTCGCCGTTGTCGATTCTTATGGAAAATCCGCATTCGTAATTCGAACAAACCCAAGCCTTATAACGGATTTCCGACCCATCCCTCCCATAATCGGAAAGAGGAATCAATACACCCTTGCCACATTTAAGGCATTCAGGAAATTTCTCCAACACGGCCTCCCGCAAAATTTGTTATTACGATAATTTATAACTAACGACCTCGCCAATGTCAAGCTAAAAGCCTATCTACCAACTGGATATTTCGGCAGGGTTGGCCCTGGAAATCTACCAGATCACTCTGATTGAGTTGCAATTATCGCGATTATATAAATAGTGGGCGATTATTTCATCTTTGCCGTCGCCATTCAAATCGGCGGTACTGATTCCATCCGGCCGGAGAATCTGGATTTCCCTGCGGGCGTTTCCCTCAAATACTCCTTTAGTCGCATTTGTGTATATTTTAAGGATACCATCCCCCTCATGGATTAACAGGTCGTTGCGCCCATCGCCATCATAGTCACCATCAAGCGATAATATACCCCAATAATCTATATTCTGGCTGATATCCGCCGAAAAGGAAAAGCTTTTATCGAAATCCGGCTTTTCCGGGAACTCATCTGCCTGGTTTTGAAGATACACCGCGATATTTACTTCAACGCTCTTTAGAAGCAGGATTTTTAAGGTCGACATAAATCCTAATTTAAGCGAAGGGATAATCAGGTCAAGTCGGCCATCCTGGTTTAAATCGTATATGAACGGATTCGACGCGCCATTCGCGACACTAAACTGCTGTCCGGCATTCGGATTGAAACCGCCATTAGGTCTGCCTTTATATAACTGCACCGAGGTTTGATAGCTGGTAACATCTCCCGAGTTCTTGGTCGCGACTATATCGGCTATACCATCGCGATTCAGGTCGCAGATTTCATATCCCAGGGTTGTTTTCCCCAGCCGTCTTTCATCGTAAGAAAGCAGATTTTTGCCGAAAATTTCGGTGGTGGCAATGTCGAAACGTCCGTCGAAATTCCGTTTAAAAATACTGACAGTCCTTCCATTATTTATAAAAATGTCCGGAAGCTTATCGCCATTATAATCAGAAATCATAATAGCGGGCAGGGAATACCCGATACGGAATCCCAATGCTTTGTTATTATCGTAAGCGGCCTTGCCTCCAACCGCGGATAAATGGTTATACTGGATAGCCTGCTTAAATTCGTATTTACCATGATTATTTTGATACAGGTCGAAACCAGATAGGGTTGGGATGAATATCAGATAATTCCCGGCCAAAGAATCAACCCGCCGGGTAAAATTCCATTGCTCAATATTTTCGATTACGGCCGCTCCGAAAATAGTCGTATCCCGAACAATTTCCTTCAACATAAGATTAAAAGCGCCGTTGTGATAGATATGCGCTTTTATTCCCTGATTGGTCATCAACAGCAAATCAAGGTCGCCATCGCCGTCAATATCAAAAAGGTCATAGCAGATCGCCGCCTTATCGATATCGACAACCTGAAGAGGTTTGGCTTCAAAACGGTTCCTATAGATAGCATACACAGCCATCTTCCTGGTCAATTCGCCGGAAGATTCGTCATCGAAAAACAATAACGCTTCGCTTAGATGGTCGTTGTTCAAATCGGCGAATTGGCAATTGATAACCGCGCCGCCGACAGTCAACTTATCGATTGGAGTTTCCTCGCGCCCGCCCGCCGGCTTACCCGCCAATATGAATAATATTAAGACGGCATACAAAATCGAATATCTGATATTTGTCCTCACCTTCCCAATTTTTATCTAATTTAATCACCTCGACCGGGAGAATTCCAGCGAAATTTAACTAAATTTTTACTCAACCCAAGCCATAAATAATCGCCATCCATAGCCAGGGAATTAACAATGTTTGATGGAAGTCCATCCGCGACCGTGTAAAGATAGCTGCTGCCATCATCAAGATTATATCGCCACAACCCTATAGTTGTTGCGCTCCAAATATAGTTGCCATCAACAAGCAATTGATTAATCTGCCAGCGATCGGAGTAAGCCGGAGCGGATGCAAGCTTTGATCTATTGGCACTAAGGTCGATTATCACTACTCCATGGCGGACAGCGAAAAACAGCTTATTTTTGTAATTAAAAATCGCGGTGGCTCCAGCGGCTAAATCCCCGGATGGAGTATCAAGCACTTTGATTTTAAGGCTGTCGGCGTCATAGCTGCAAACTTCATAATCTGTGGCGATGTATAGTTTATTATTATACGCCAGAAGGTCATTGATTACCCTGTTTTCAAAAAGATATTTCGAGGGCAGAGGGAATTTATAAGTCGAATCGTTTATAATACCGCTGGCCGGCATCACGCCTAATCCTCTATCGGTACCAACATAGATAAACCCGCCGTAACTTGCCAGGCTCGTTACATTCTCGGATGGCAATCCGTCAAAGGAGATATAGGACTTAAATCCACCGCGGTTATCCAGACGCAACAGGCCGCCCCGAGTGCCAATCCAGATATTGCTTCCGACCGCGATGGCGCTGGCCAAATCGGCATCGACCAAATCAAAATGAGTCTCGGGTTTGTAGTATGTCCATTCGCCCGTTTCGGAATCATAACGGGTCAGGCCGCGTTCGACACTGGTGTAATCAGTGCCCATCCAGATATAGTTGTCGATTTTGACGAGGCGAGAAATATTACTGTTATATGGCCCAAAATTCATCAACGTAATGGTCATTTGACGTGTATCAATCATTGCCGGACCAAGTCCCCAGGTGCCAATATACATATTATCGTTCAGTCGATCGCGCCAGCCAACCGTGATTCTATAATTTCTCATGGTCGGATCGCTGATATATCCGTTTTGATAAAAGTACCTGAATGGCGGAAAAAGATTGGTAAAGCGACTGGCTTTCCAGTCGTTCGAAACCAGGCTGTCGGGAAATTCGGAATGGGAAAACCATCGCTGAAAAGTAAGATTGTATTTGGCGATACCATTATTTGTCGAAACCCATAGCTCATCAAAGGCCGGATCATAAGCCAATCGCAGGATATAATCCGATATCAGACCGCGGTCAATCGATAGGGGCTCGAGCCATCGTCGATTGATTCTATCATAACGAAGAATCCCGCCGGTTGTCCCAAAGTATACGGTCTTTTGATCGGCCGTTATTGATGTCACATAGCGGGAATTGCCATATTCAACCCAGTCTCCGGGATTGTAATTTGTTGCCGCCGCCGGTTTTATAATTACCGCGATTTGAATAGCAATAGCCAAAATCAAATATTTCATTTGATAAAAATATTAAAAGGGATGTTTATAGGCAATAGCAATGTTGGGGGGATTGATTTTATTATAAAATTCGGGAACTAAAATCTAATAACCAAACCGCCCGTTGGACCATCAACGGTGGTACCGGGAAATTTTAATATCCTGTATCCGCCGTATAGTTCTACGGCGCCGGCCGCGAAACCCGTACCTAAATAATAATCTCCGACCTGATTGCTATTAATCGAGGACGTGTGCAGATTGCCCCTGAATATCAGCGGCTTTATCGGCGCCAGCGTCAGTTCGAGTCCAAACATCGGGCCGCCGCCGATATCGATAATCCTCGTGTACCCGAATTTCCCTTCCAGTATGCCATAAGTATGCGTTAGAATATTCAACACGCCTCCCAGACGGTGAATTCGCATCTCGGAATCGTAATATTTGGTCTTCTCGTCCAGTTTAACAAAATTATATTCAAGTCCGGTGAATGTAAAAAGCTTAAGCTTGATATTCGCCGATATCGCTTTAATATGATCAAATCCGGTAAATCCCGAAATGTTCGATTCAATATAAACTGGTCGCGCCGAAGCCGGTTCGCGCTGGAACATACCGGAGCCGCAATATGGGTATGGCGAATATGTATAGCGCAAATTCTCCGGATAATAATCCGCGAATACGCCGACCAAGCTCACAAAAAAATCGGAATCATCGTCGGAGTCACCCGAATGTTTTTTATCGCCTTCGCCTTTTTCCTTCAAGCGGTCTTTGGCCTTATCGAGAGCGCTTTCCGGGGCTTTTTGAGGCGACTCCTTCTTGTCCTTATCGTCCCGTGGAGATTTGTCATCGGCAATAACCAGGGCCGCCATTACAAACAACAAAAGCGGTATTACCAGCAAACGTTTCATTAGAATGTCGTCTCGATACGACCCGTTATTACGGGGCTTTTGGATATTTTATCCAAACGCTGGGCTATATCAATGCGTATAACTTCCGTCAATAGCAATCCTACGCCGATATCGCTTTTAAGCCCGTTTTTTTCGAATTGCTTTTTACTGAAACCGGCCTGTCCGAGATCCGTAAACAAAGCCAACGAGAAATCATCGGAGAATTTCCAGTAATAATCTATATTGGCCAGAAAATACCGATTCCCCTCGAACTCCTTGAAATCATAGCCCCGCAGCGATCCTACTCCGCCAAGGAAAAAGCGCCTATCAAGCGGCAATTGCTGATTCGACAAACCGCCCCTCAGGCGAAAACCAACATATTGTTTCGGAGTTATTGGCTGATAATGCAGCACCCCGATTTCGGCTATATCATAGGAATAATCGCCGCCGATATCCCCCAGCGAACCATCGCCGGCGGTTTCAAACGTTAAATCGAAATATTGGCCGCGATGATACGAAGCCTCCTCGCTGTTGATTCGCGAATCCCAGCCAAAATGCAGCCCGATCATTCGCAAATCTCCTTTAAGACCGGCAAACGCTGCAGAATCGGCAATCACGGTCGAGTAATTTTCGCGGAATTTCTTATGGCCACCGAATATCGCCGAGTTGGTATGTTTAGTCAGAGGGTTATTAGCCTGCGCCGTGAATTCGGCCTGAACGAAGCCGTTTTTCCAGAACTCCCGCCCCGCCAGCAGCCGTCCGCCCTTTCGCATATAAAAATCATGATAGTCTTCCTTAAAAAACAACCCGGCCACGGTGTTGTCGGCCTCGGAGAAATACCACTTGTCGGGCGTGAACGCGCCTCGATAGATATTTCCGCCCAAATAGAACGGCCCGCCGATTCCGATATTTTGTTTAAATTTAAAATCGACGTTCCATCTTTTAAGCGCGAATCCGTAGCCAATATTGAAATCGATTTTGGGTAATTCATGTTTGGAATCGCGAACGCTGAAGTTCATCAAGGGCGTAAAACCCTCGACCCGATTGAATCTGGCGCTGATATCCACGTTGGCCGTGTGGCGTTTATTTTCTTTATCTTTTGAACTCAGCTTACCCTTAATCTTGAATTGCCCTTCCGTGATAACATTACCAAACGGCGCCACGACATCGCCATCGGCATAACTGCTATCGTACATAAAAACATCGCCCAAAACCGAAACGATATCGCCATACACTTTGCCGAACACTTTCACATCGCCGGTTAGAGCCACCACATCGCCATAGATTACATCCCCTTTCGAAATGGTCAACCCGGAAAACCCAATCCGATTGTCATCATTCGAGCGATCAATTTTGATAACCTTGCGGGACGTTTCTTCATTACGATATTTATCGGGCAGTTTAGCCCTAAAAGTCATACCGGATTGATCCCGGCGGGAAATCAGCATCTCGTTTATCGTCTCGGTCGTATATTCGATCCCGTCGATAACGATTTTATCATCGCCGATATACAATTCGTTCTGGATTATAAGCCCATCGCCGGTAGTGTTTTGAATCAACTGATTCTTAAAAAGGCTGACAGATTTATTCTCTCCGGAATCTCCGGATATGGTCAGGATTATGGAATCCCCATCAAGCGTGATTAGTAAAGAATTTTTTTCGTTTCCGGCGGCGTTGACTAAACCAAATGCGGCAACAAAAATGAAAATTGCCGCCCCAATATAGACCATATTCCTTTTCATAATTACACCTCTCGCTTAATGCCTGGCTTGAATAAATTTCCTCTAAAATTAGATACGAATCTTGCGTGTTGAAGGTTACGCGAAAAAATAAGGTCTTTGATAATAAACAGGGGCTTAGCATGCCAAACCCCTACGCGAAAATAAAGCTGTAACGCCTTTGCCGAATCGGCGTTTTACTTAAGAAATTTGCCGTTCTTGAAAAACAGCTGGCCATCCGCATACATACATCCGCCCTTGCGAAGGTCGCAGATCATGTCCCAATGGAGAGCCGAACGGTTTTTGCCGCCCGATTCGGGGAACGATTCGCCAAGCGCGAAATGGCAAGTGCCGCCGATCTTTTCGTCGAATAAAATATTACGAGTGAATTTATCGATTCCGAAATTGGTGCCGATTGCCGCTTCCCCGAGGGTGCGGGCGCCTTTATCGACATTCAACATCGCGTCCAGGAATTCCTGGCCTTTGGCGGCGATAGCTTTCACAACTCTGCCATCTTTGAATTCGAGCCTTACGTCTTCGACCTCGCGGCCGCCGTAGATAGCCGGGAAAGTATAACGAATATAGCCGTTGACCGAATCTTCCACCGGCGATGTGAACACTTCGCCATCCGGGAAATTGGAGCCGCCGTCGCAATTTATCCATGGCCGGCCGCCGGTTTTATAGATTAAGTCGGTGTCGGGCGCGGTCACACGAATAACGCGCTTGGTTTTAAGATAGTTAATTATTTTCTGATTGTACTGGGATGCTTTTTTCCATTCGGCTATCGGATCGGGTTTATCGACTTTACAGGCGCCAAAAACGAAATCTTCGTAATCGGAAAGCGACATGCCGGCATCCTGCGCCGACGCATTCGTCGGAAAAAGCGAGCCGACCCATTTCAATTCCCCTTTGCCGGCGCGGTCATGGAATCTTTTCATAATCACGAAATTGGCTTTACGCGCCATTGCCTGCTTTTTGGGGTCGACCCCACTTAGGTTTTTGGAATTTGCCAGCGCCCAGAGCGACACCAAAGCGTCGATTTTTTCGATTTCAAGCTTAGCCATCGGCGGAATATATTTCAGTTGGTCTTCACTGGCGTGTTTGTAATAAATTTCCTCGAGTCCCTCATCGCTCATCCGTACGAATGGATAGGCGCCGATCTTGAGCGCTTCGGCGTATAATTCGCGTAAAAGCGGCAACGCCAGGGTCGGGCCGGCCAATTTGACTAATTGCCCCTTTTTTAACTTGATCGAATAATGAAGCAGTACGTGGGCAAGTTTTTTAATTCGGGGGTCTGACATAAGGATTCCTTTCTTTAATAATCACATTGAATCAATAATACCAATCCCTAAATCGATTGTCAATGTCGGACATCGCGCCCCTTTTCGCTTGACCGGAACGCCGGTCGCTATTATGATAGCGTTCCGAAACAATATACGAGAATAATTTTAATTTTGGGCTTCGGCTCGATAAGAGGTTGACGATGCAAGACCAATTGATTGAAATCTCCCCGGCAGGAATTGAAAAAGCGATATTTATATTAGCCTTTTTGGCTGGTATGACCTTGTTCGGATTCATAATCAGAAAATATATCCGCAATCTGCTGATGTTCAAAAAAACGAATCGGGCGGTCGATATCGACGCGGGAATATCCCGAGTTTTGAAATTCGTGTTGGGCCAGAAACGCTTACTGGATGATCCTTTTTCGGGGGTAGCCCATTTTATCGTATTCTGGGGATTTCTGGTAATCGCGTTCGGTACGATTAATTTTTTCGGCAAGGGATTTTGGTCGGGTTTCGATATCCCGATTCTATTCGGTATCCTGAAAACCCCAATGCTTTTCCTGCTCGATTTGTTCAGCTTTCTGGTGATAATCGGAATTCTGGCGTTTGCCGTTAAGCGCTATATTATCCGGCCGAAACGCATCACCCAGAGTGCCGGCGCGGCCTTGATTCTGATGTTGATTATGGGATTGATGGTTTTCGATTTGCTCTCCGATGGTTTCAATATGGCCTCCCAGAGAATGGCGGCGCCGGGGGCGTTTATCGGCGCTTATTTGGCGGGAGTATTCAGGACCTTGCCAGCAGAAACCAGCGCCTTCTGGGCGCATTTTTTCTGGTGGGCGCATTTCCTGTTTTTCATGGCGATACTCAATTATGTGCCGATGGGAAAGCACATGCATATTTTCTCATCGTTGTTCAATGTCTATCTGGCCGACCCAAAATCGGGAACGGCCCTTACCAAGGCCGATTTAGAAAATTCGGAATCGTTCGGGGTTACTAAAGTCGAGGAACACACCTGGAAAGACTATCTCGATGGGCTCTCCTGCACCGAATGCGGCCGCTGTCAGGATGCTTGCCCGGCCTGGAATACCGGCAAGCCGCTTTCGCCGAAAAATATTATCATGCAGTTGCGCCGCCACGCCGAAAAGAAAGCGCCCTTTATTCAATCTGGCAAAGCCGATGAGTTCACAGAAGATTTGATAAAAGAAGTAATCACCGAGGATGTAATCTGGTCGTGCACGACTTGCTACGGATGTCAGAACGCCTGCCCATTATTTATCGAACATGTGCCCAAACTGATAGATTACCGGCGGTCGCTGGTTCTTAACGAAGGGGCTATTTCGACACAGGGCGGCGCGGCCTTGAAAAACATGGAAAAGGCCGGCGACCCTTGGGGATTGGGACAGGCGGCCCGCGCCGATTGGTTCAAGGACCAGCCGGTGAATTTGATTGCCGACAAGCCCAACGCCGAATGGCTGTTCTGGGTCGGTTGCGCCGGGGCGCTGGATGCCCGCAATGTGAAAGTCAGCCAAGCCACTGTCAAATTGATGAACGCCGCGGGAGTCGATTTCGCAATCCTCGGCACCGATGAAACCTGCACCGGCGATTCGGCCCGAAGGTTAGGCGAGGAGTACCTATTCCAGACACTGGCGGCTGGCAATGTGGAATTGCTTAACGGGCTGAACGTGAAAAAGATTTTCACCAATTGCCCCCACTGTTTCAATACGCTCAAAAACGAATATCCGGCGTTTGGCGGTAACTATGAAGTATACCACACTCACCAGTTGTTAGAGGAATTGATTAAGTCGGGTAAATTGAAAATCGACAAGGACAAAATCAAGCGTGAAAAAACTGTCGATGATTCGGGTATCGCTTTTCACGATTCCTGCTATCTGGGCCGGCACAATGGTATATATGAACCCAGCCGTTTCTTGATCGATCAGGTCGGGCCGCGAGTTGAGATGAAACGACATCGGGCGAATTCGTTCTGCTGTGGCGCGGGCGGCGCGCGGATGTGGCTGGAAGAGACAATCGGCAAGCGGATTAACGAAGAACGCACCGAGGAAGCTCTGGGTACGGGCGCCAAAACAATCGGCGTGGCTTGCCCGTTCTGCATGACCATGCTTGAAGACGGCGTAAAGACCAAAGACAAAGCGGAGACTCATAGAGTGATTGATATCACGGAGATTTTGGCCAAAGGGGTTTAGAAAATCGCGTAGGGGCGAATTGCATTCGCCCAATCCCGTAGGAGCACGAAACTTCGTGCCCGAATTTATAGGGGCGGCTCGCGAGTCGCCCTAATTTGAAATCACAATTTGTGACTTCAAGTGCCGGCGCGCAGACCTCACCCCCGGCCCCTCTCCTGCGCAGGAGAGGGGTGGCCGAAGGACGGGGTGAGGTTTCCCAAAATTATCGTTGACACCGCTATCGCCATATGCTTATTTACTCATACACCAGTCGTTTCGCAGCATTGTCAAGCAGTCTTACTGCGAGTGGGAAGGATATAGGAGATATAAGAACATTATTAATCGTGCCGAACGTGTTTCCGTAATGCGATAGATGAGGGTTTATAATTATTATGGAAGAATACCGATTAAAAATCGAAGAATCATTTAAAGCTCTATTAAGTTTTCTGGAAAAAAGAGAAAATGACGATAAAGATAGAATTATTACAAATATCTATAAAGCTGGCAGGTCTTTCGAGCATTGGTTTCAATTAGAATTGTTTAGCCAATTGTGTAATGAATTTTCGGACGACAAATACGAAGTTAAAATTGAAGCGGGCAAATATCGATTTGATATTGGCGTATATGGAAATAAAGGGATTAAAGAGATTAAAGAGATTAAGGTAGCGCTGGAACTAAAAGTAGTTGCGAATTGGTCATGTTCGGATTCACAGATGAATGGAATTTTATCGGATATCGATAAGCTAAATAAATATCAAGAAAGCAAATCGGCTAAATTAGCATTGGTCTTAAGTCAATTTGGTATACCGAAAGACGATTGCCCGGCATGGCTGATACAACAAATAAAAGCAGAAAACAGTACCAGGGATGAACAAATATATCATTCAAGAATCAATGTACTTTTAAATAATAGTAAAATCGAAGAACATCAACGGCTTGGAAAATTCCCATTTAAAGTTAATTGTTTTAAAGAACTTTATTGGAGTGGGGTGCTGATATCTGTAAAATGAAAGATATAATTCGTCAAGACCACGGGGGTCTTGACCTACAAAATTTTATTGTCATGCCGAACTTGATTCGGCATCCAAGATTATATCCTATCTCTTCCCGCGTTGACGGGTACGATTCGTCAAGACCACTGGGGTCTTGACCTACGAAATTTTATTGTCATGCCGAAATTGATTTGGCATCCAAGATTATATCCTATCTCTTCCCGCGTAGGGGCGTATTGCAATACGCCCCTTCAACGATGCATTTATTTTTTTCGCGATTTGGGCACGATATATCGTGCCCCTACTACAAAATCCTATTTCTTTCCCTTCTTCTCCTCTTTCGGCTGTTCGACTGGCTCGACTCTCTTGCCATCATCGTCTTTGCTCAAATCAAAATGCTTCCGTATCTTGGTTTCGATTTCGGCCGCGATTGGCGGGTTCTCTTCCAGAAACGCCTTCGAATTATCTCGCCCCTGTCCCAAACGGATATCACCGTATGAAAACCAGGTGCCGGTTTTTTCGATTACGCCGGTGTTCGCCCCGATATCTATCAATTCGCCGCAATGGGAAACCCCTTTGCCGTAGATTATATCGAATTCCGCTTCTTTAAATGGCGGCGCAACTTTGTTTTTGACCACTTTAACCCGGGTACGCGAACCGGTGACGGTTTCGCCATCCTTGATTGTGGCGATTTTGCGGATATCGATGCGCACCGATGAGTAAAATTTCAGCGCGTTGCCGCCGGTGGTGGTTTCCGGATTGCCAAACATCACCCCGATTTTCATGCGTATCTGATTGATAAAGATAACGCAGGTTTTTGATTTCGAGATCGTCCCGGCCAGCTTGCGAAGCGCCTGCGACATCAGCCGCGCCTGCAAGCCCATATGCGAATCCCCCATCTCGCCCTCGATTTCGGCGCGTGGCACCAGGGCCGCCACCGAATCGATCACCACCATATCGACCGCGCCCGAGCGCACCAGCGTTTCGGTGATTTCCAGCGCCTGTTCGCCGGTGTCGGGTTGCGATATCAGCAGGTTGTCGATATCGACCCCCAGCGCCTTGGCGTAGACAGCATCCAGCGCGTGTTCGGCATCGATAAAGGCCACGGTGCCGCCGGCTTTTTGCGACTCGGCGATTGCGTGCAGGGCCATGGTGGTTTTCCCCGATGATTCCGGGCCGAATATTTCGATTACCCGGCCGCGCGGAAGGCCGCCTATACCCAGGGCGATATCGACGCCCAGCGACCCGGAGGAGATGGTGGAGATTTTCGTATCCAGCGGGTTGTCGCCTAAGCGCATGATCGAGCCTTTGCCGAACTGCCGTTCTATTTGGGTGAGGGCGCCCTCGAGCGATTTCTTTTTCTGGGGGGCCATCTCTGCCATAGGAAACTCCTTTACCTTTGTCATGCTGAACTTGATTCAGCATCCACGAATTTTGTCATTCCCGCGAAGGCAGGAATCCATTATTTATTTTCCGCATCCGGAAATTGCTATCCGGGCGCAATTATACTCTTACATACGTTACATTCGATTCATGTCGGATTATACAATATGGGGGATGAAATGGAAAGGGGAGAATTTTAAAAGGTTAATGGCGAAAAGTAGTATTTGCCCAAGTGATAAATTGCTTAAGGTTCATTATTATGATATTTTTATCTTTTTTTATTTCGCCAATGTATTTCTTATGCTTTACTGCTTCTTTAAACCATTCAATGGCCCCAGGTTTAAAACCATCCCCGTCAATAATGACAATAATATCATTTTCCGGAATAACTTCTATAATATTAAGGTATAAATATGGAAATTTTTCATCAACAGAACCTGCGACCTGTTGCCACTTACATTCAATTCTAATTGTTATTTCTTTGCGTCTAGAAATTAGTAGAAATTCAGTTTTAGCTTTATGATGATATATACTTTCATAAGGAGCATTGGTAAGCAATAACTCCCCTCCAAATGCCTCAGGATTATTCTTCCAAGTATTATATGATATTATCTCAAAACCCTTTTCTTGCATCACCGACTTTACGGTTTTTTCAAGAACCGAACCTGAAGACGTCGATCTTAAAGGATTGTTATTTTTCACTATTTCGTCTCCGAGCGGTAACTATTAATTTTCGACTTACACTCAAATCAATGGTCCTGGCCAAATATTCTTTAAATCTTCGCTCCGATAAGTGCAAGTACTCGGCTTCAGTATCAGTACCTATAAATCGTCTTTTATATTTAAAAGCTGCCAATCCAGTTGTAGAGCTGCCAGTGAAAGGATCGTAAACTAAATCATTTTCCTTTGTAGAGGACAGAATAATTCTCTCTAATAACAGCATGGGTTTTTGGGTTGGATGTTTACCGAATCGTTTCTCTTTAGCTGGCGGTGTATTAATTTCCCAAATTACATTTTCATTATCTTCAACCCCCCAAAGGCTTCTCATCTGCTTGTTTGGTTTTTTAACCGGATCTTCAGGCCAATTTCCGTTTTTCATATCCTTATAATTGAAGGTATGTTTTCCTTTAGGATCTTTTCTGGCCCAGAGTAAAGTTTCGTGGCTGGCCGTAAAATAGCGGCCTGATAAATTGGGTGCTGCATTCGGTTTAAACCAAGAAATATCATTTAGAATCTTATAGCCGGCCAACTGCAGCGCATACCCACAGGCATAGATTGAATGGTATGTACCACTAATCCAAATAGAACCGTTCGGCTTTAATATTCTTTTACAAGCAGTTATCCAATTATAATGAAATCTAAAATCTTCCTCAATTCCTTTGCTTATATCCCATTTGCCTTTATTAACGCTTACTCGTTTTCCCGCATAACAGGTGAATCCACCATTAGATAAGTTATAGGGGGGATCAGCAAAAATCATATCAATGGAATTTTCAGGCAGTGATTCCATGAACTCCATACAGTCAGCTTGATATAACGAAAAATCGTCATATCGAAAATATGGTTTATAATTTATTTCTAATTGCTTTTTAGCAGTTTGCATAAAATTCATCTTCTTAAATCATTTTTAATTTCGATTGCGAACAAAGTAATCAAGCGACTTTCCATAAATTTTGGCAAACTCCGCCAACTCAATTACATCTACACGCCGCTCACCCGATTCACACTTCGATATGTAGGATTGTGGCCGTTTTAAAATCTTGGCCACTTCTTCCTGCGTTAATCCTTTATCTTCGCGGGCTTTACGAAAGGCTTTTAAAAACCTCTCATATTCCATAGTTCGCAGACTCCCACGCATGCCCAATTTTATCACACTCCTTTCAATATCCCAGTTTGGGATATTTCTACCTATGAGACGCCAATAGGCCTGTTTTAATAATTCAATCTCTCCCCAGCATAATCTACATACAAAACACATTTAAATCGGAAACAGCTGGTATTATAGGGAAGCCAGTGTTTTTATGACAGACCCAAATCCTAAACTAAATGGCCGTGGAAAAGATGTTAGAATGAAGCGGATATTTCACAAATCTGGCGCTTCATTTAGCGATAATTAATCAAACCAAGAGGATATTTTTAATGAAATTTCACCGACTAACAATAATCGATATCCCGGGACGGTATTTCCGGCCGGCGAGCCTGTTTTGCCTAACCACATCGAAACTAAAGCGATACGAGGACGCTCAACCAATGACAAGTCGTGAATTATCGGAGAAAATTCACCCCTTAATTAGAATAGAATAAAAAGAAAAGGGCTGTTTTGTAAAATGGGAATAAAAATCAGCAGATGTGGACATCCGCTGCTTATAAAATACGTGGCGCATGAGGACATCCGCCACGCACAATGAATACCGATGGTTTAAAAATATTCCACGCCGGGGATCATGCCGGCTGGGAAAACGGCGATAGCATTCCGCTCACATCCGAAATCGATTATCTGGCCACAGTGACAGATAAAGTCGATATGGCCTTTATCAACACTACCGGATGCCGGTTTTCCCGCGATACGCTGGCGCTTCAACAAAGCGTGTTTTACGCGATAAGAAAATTATCGCCTCAGGTAACTATCCCTACGCATGGAAACGGGCGCGAGTATGTTTATCGGGACTACGCCAAAAAAATAAATTCAAGAGGATTTAAAACCGAAGTGATGTGCGCCGATTTTAAAGGCGACCATTTCGAATATTCCAACAACCGCAAGCTTGCGGCAAAATAGCAAGTCAACCACCTGTTAAGGTCGGTTAGGCGAAAGCCGAGACCGGCCTTTTTAGTTTGTATCCTTGACAAGCAAGCATCTTAACATTATTATAATAATACTTAAAGTATCTAATTTGGATTCCTTGGCGGCTCTCCGAAAAACGGAAATCTCTGAGAATATTGGTAACCGCAGGATAAGAGAGGTAAATTATGACACGCATGGTTTTGGTATTAGGGATTTTTCTAATGTTGGCGGCGGCCTTATCAGCCCAGGCGCCGGACACGCTTTGGACCAGAACATTTGGGGGCGAAAACGTTGAGATGCCGACCTGGATTGAGCCGGCGCATGATGGGGGATTCGTCATTAGCGGCTACAGCAGATCTTATGGCGTTGCTTATGATGACATGTATATAGTGAAAATCAATCCCGATGGCAGTACTGGTTGGTCATATACCTATGGCGATTCGGGAACAGATGATGCCAACGATATTAAACGTACGCGGGATGGCGGCTATATTGTCGCGGGCTGGTCGAATTCCGGCGGCCATGGGGCAAAATACAGGCTTATGAAAATTACCGCCGATGGTACCCACCTCTGGACTCATGATTACGGCCCGGATTCATCGACAAACTACGGCTTCGGCGTTTGTCAAACGCTTGATGGCGGCTTTATCATTGTCGGCGAGGTTTATTATTACGGCAACTGGGGTTATGATTGGGATCCAATAATTATCAAAACCGATGAAAGCGGTAATGTACTGAATCAATATCAAATAAATAAAGCTAACAGCCAGAGGGCATTCAGGGTTATCGCAACTCAATACAGCGGCGCTATGGTTGTTAGAGGTACCGGCGCTTTCTGGTTTGCGAAACTGAACTCAAATGGAGATACAGTTTTCACGAAATCTTTCAGCGGAGTAGCCTCATGCAATTCAATTATCCAGCTTCATGATGGCGGCTACGCGGCATTTGGACATAGAGATAGAGGATATCCCAACGAAGAGCAATTCTGGTTAATCAGACTTAATGCCAACGGCGACAGCCTCTGGAGCCGCTATTATGGCGGAGTCGACCCCGATGAAGGGTATTGTGTGCAGGAAACCTATGATCACGGATTCATTATGGTCGGCCATATGTATCCACCCGGAGAACCCTACGATATTTCGATAGTCAGAGCCGATTCGATAGGTAACCAACTCTGGTCATCACATTACGGAAATCAGTATAGCGATTTCGGCGTGGCGGTTCAATGTACGCCCGATAGCGGCTATATCGTGCTTGGAAGGACTTCGCCGAACAGCACTATGTACGATTATTATGTTATCCGCCTTGGCAGAGACCCGGTGTTTAACGATATTTATCGCGGACCCACCGGTTTGCCGGATGGCTTTGAGCTGGGACAGAATTATCCCAATCCCTTCAACGCCAAAACCGTTATCGAATACTCAATTCTGCATAAAGCCAAGGTTAAAATCGAGATTTATGATATTCTCGGACGTAAAATAGCGAATCTATTCGAGGGCGAAAAAGCCGCCGGGACATACCGCGAAATCTGGGATGCGGCAGAGGTGCCATCAGGGATATATTTCTACAAATCTACGGTGAATGGTTATTCGCAAATAAAAAGAATGGCGATTTTGAAATAAGATAAAATCAGAGGCGATAAATCAGAATCCAAATGATTTGCTTTTTTAAAGAATAGACTAAACTGAAAAAGCCCCGTTTCCGATAATAAATCGGCCGCGGGGCTTTAAAATTTGCGGTATAAATTACAGCTACGGTCCGGTTTCACATGGATAGTCGTGAGCATCTATCGCATCATCGTAAGCTTGCGTGGCTCTGACTGCCGTATCCCTTGTCCAACTGCAAATCCCGTACTTAAGATTTATCGCGTTATAACCCATCAAGTTTAAGGCGGTAGTGGCAATCGCGCCGGTATGGCCGGTATAGCAATAAACCACGATCTGCTTGTCAGTGGGCAACATCTTCAATTTATTTACGTCACAGATTTCGCGCCAGGGAATATTGATTGCGCCCGGTATATGGCCAAGAGCATAGTGACTGGCCGAGCGTACGCTTAAGATGATCGGGTTATTGGTCGAATCGCCATCGTTCAGGTTGGCATACAGATCGGCGGCGCTTATGGTGGGGAGTTTACTGGTATTGCCGGCATACGCTTCGGACGCTGCTCTGATAATCTCGGCGGTATCGGTAGATGACGTATAATCAGGGGCTGGCAAGGCATTGGTGGCCGCAGGAGTATTTGCAGTCGTTTCCAACGGATAGTCGTGCGAATCAACGGCATCTACAAACGGCGTGGTAGAACGAACGCTGGCGTCTCTTGTCCAGCTGCAAATACCATGTTTCAGGTTAATGGCGTTATAGCCCATCGCTTGTAATATGGTAGTGGCAATACCACCGGTATGGCCAGTGTAGCAATAAACCACAATCTGTTTGTCCATCGGCAAATCAGCGGTGGCGCCGCTATCACCTATATCGCGCCAGAAAACATTATGCGCCCCGGGTATATGCCCGATTTGGTAATGAGCATTTGACCGAACACTAAGAATATATGGATTGTTGGTCGAATCGCCATCGTTTAAATTGGCATATAAATCGGCGGCCAATGAGGTCGGCGATGTAGAAGCGTCGGCCGTATAAGAATTTACGGCAATTCTGATAATCTCGAACTCATCGGTTGTCGTCGGGGTAGTGGTTTTGTCTTTTTCGGAACATGCCAAACCCAGAATTAACATGCCCAATAACACTACCAGAAAATACGGTTTTTTCACGATTTCTCCTTTCAGTTGTTTTTATCTAAGGCCATAATGGATTACCCAGTGAATCAGTCGGCGGCCCGTCCGGAACAATCAAATCGGCATTAGCGGCCGCCTCGTTAACACTTAATATATCGAGATCTGCCTGCCGTAAGAAAAACCCGGATGTATCGTTGGGAGTTTCATGACAGGCCTTAAAACAGGGTTCGCCGCTATTGACCTGGGTTCTGAGCGTCCAGCGTTTTATGTTATGCGGCGACGAGTATTTCCAGGTTGGTTCGCTTGAATACCCTGACAGCGAATTTATACCCCAGGCGGCGAACGTATTTTCTGCTATCGGAATGTGGCGTAATACCACATATTCATAATCCCGTTGGCCGGGAATAGGATTGTGGCCGATTTTGAAATTCATATAAGATGGCGTTTGAATACCGCCCGCGCCGGCGTGGCAATTGTTGCAATTTTTATAATCCTGACTGTGACAAACCTGGCAGCTTAAATCGCCCCAGTGCGATTGGTGATAAACATTAGAGTTTGCTTCACCGCCATGGCAATCCTCACAACGAGGCATTGCCGGCATCTGATACCTTGCCGTATACTGGTTGCCATCGCCGTGCATTTCATCGGCTGAATGGCATCTGGTACACGAGTATCCCAGGGAAGCGTAATGGACATCACCAATCAGACCGGCATTTTCACCTTTGTACTCCATGCCGATTCTGCTTCCATGACAAGCAGTACAATTCTCGGTCATGTTGGGAACTGACAGGAAACGATGGCCCTGCACAAACCCGCCTCCAACCGACCTTGGCCTGCTTATATGGCACTCGCCGCAGGTAGTGTGGCATTTATTGCAGTCGGCATCGAAATGAGCGCGAATACTCGGATCGGAATCAATAGAGAAACCCGCTCTTCTCTCAAATAATGATTTGTAACCGCCCAGACTATTGTGAAGCGAGTTCGTGTGATTATTCACAATCGTAGAATGACAGATTGAGCATTCAGAATCCGGAGAAGGACTGGCTACCATTCCCACATGAGCCGAATCCATTGTTAATATTCCGGATTGTCCCCCGTGACAGGTTCTACAAGACATCTGGCCATGCAACGAACCGAAAAATAACTGGGCACCATTTCCGCCGATATAAACCTTTTGCCATGCCTCCAACTGAGGCACAGATCCGCCTCAGCCTTCTCCAGAATCGCCATCGCCACTCGTATCGGGTATAGCGAGAGCCTTCAATTTCACCTCGTCAGTATGGCATCCGCGGCAATCCCCGGTAATCACGGAAGAGTCTGGAGATGTTGATTTGTTTTTTCCGCAAGATGCCAAACCAAGCAGTAACACGGCCGCTAACAAAAAAAATATTAGCTTTTTGTACATAATGCTACTCTCCCTGATTTAGGCTCTGTTAATTTTATTCTCATTCCAAGATCCTAATCTTTCTTTATGAGGCCATCGACATAAATTCCGACATTATTTTTTACTATGGTTTCAGGGTCATACCTTTTTCCGGACATCCCCTTCCATAGATTCAGGTTTAAAGAACAGTCGAAGACCATTCCGACAAAACATCTTGCCGTGATTTCGGGCTTTACCGCCCGAATCAATCCTTCGGAAATTAGTTCCTTAAGTTTGCCGGTTAGAAACCTGACATATGGCATCCTGACCGAGACAAACACCTGTTTGGCGCGCGGGTGAGTATTCAGTGACGAGTAGAGCAATAATCTCGGGGCGCTTGAATCGCGTTTGTAAAGATCGATAATGTTAAAGGCGATTGCCTGCAGGATATGCCGGATATCTTTCGATTCTTTTAATTGTTCAAACAGCATGCCTGGTTCAAATGTATCCGCAATGGATTTCAACACCTGATCGTACAAGTGTACCTTCGAACTATAATATTTGTACAGCGCGGCTTCCGATATTTTGCATCGGCTCGCGATTTCTTTTGTGGTTATCGAATCAAACCCTTTTTGAGCGAATAATTCGGTCGAAATTCTGATTATTTGATTTTTTCGTGCTTCTCTCATCTACACTTCCTACAGGTTAGTAATTACTCACTAACCTTATCGTAATATTGTATTTTAAATTAATCGGGTCAAGTGAAATATTTTTCACAAAATAATGCCGCCGCTCACATTGTCTATAATAAAAGCCCGACGAGCTATCGCCGGGCTTTGATTTTGTCAAGTCAAAAGAACCTATTTCAGCAACATTACCGAAATATTCCGCCTATTATCTCCGGATTTCGCCTGGATAAAATACCGCCCAGATGCTAACGATTGACCATCGGAGTCTGTTCCGTTCCAGAGAATCGTATGACTGCCCGCTTCAAAATCGGCATCGGCGAGAACGCCAATATTCCGCCCCAGGATATCGAACACCGATATCCTGACATGGTCCGGCGCCGGAAGTTCGAATCGAATTTGAGTCGAATTGTTAAACGGATTCGGATAGTTCGGTAACAGCGCGAATTTCCCCGGAAGCGGGAATTCCGCGCGGTCGATATCGGAGGCGGCGGAACAATCGTAGAAATCGAGATTGTCGTAGTTGGCGACTACCGCCAAATTGCCACTTACTGATACTCCCAGAGGTTTTTGGGAAATCAATGAATATCCGGCAAAGACAGGATTGGCTGGATTGCTGACATTGTAGACATTTAATCCAATTGAATCGCCGGTAATATACAAGTCATTCCCGTTTATTTCCAGATCGCGTAGACATCCAGAAGGGGTTCCGATCAAGACTCTTTGGCAAAGCGGCGATATTGACCCGAACTGCGCGATATCGAATATCCAGAGCTTTTTATTGGTTATTACATACAGTTTTCCATCGGCGGCTTTTAGATTTTGACAATATTCGACAAGCGGCCATTCGCCAATCGGATCAGGATGAAGCGGGTCGGTCAAATCTAATGCAACCAGGGCCATATCGTAATATTGAATGAAAAGTGTATGGCCGTAAACGATTGCTTTGCTGCCTATCAATTGCTGACTGAAAAAACCAACCCGTGTCATGGAAGCCGGATTGGTAACATCGATTATTTGCAGGCAATTTGTCTGAATCACATAGGCATAATTCCCATAAACCGCGACACCATTATGAACCGAGTAATCAGCATCGACAAATGTTCCCATTATCGACAACTCGGATGGATCGGCAAGATTAACAATTCGCAATGCCGTATCATCATGTTGAACGATGTAACCGCGATTTCCGGAAATTAGCAGCTCATTATAATCTCTCTGTAGTTCCAGTCGGCTAACTAACTGGGGCTGGTCGATATTGGCAATATTGAAAGATTTTATCTCATGCTCGTCCCGAACAATTGCGTAATTGCCGCGGAGCGTTACGTCCAGATTGTGTCCATAATTGTTGAAGTATGATGATTCGCGGGGAATTAAAGGGTTAGAAATTTCAACCTGACGAATGCCATGCTTAAAAGCGGCCGCGTAAATCTGCTCGCCGACTACCTGGAAATTGACGATATCCTCCGGAGGATAATAAATGCCCTGCGTTTGCGGCGAAAGCGGATTCGTTATATCGATGATTGCCAAAGGACATTCGGGATCGCCATATGTTACGTAAGCGTAATCGTCATCAGCGATTACCCTGAATCCGTAATAAAGCGAATCAATGCTGGAGACTGCCTGCATGGTTGAGAGATCGATAATCCGGAAACCATCCCAGCCGCAAGTTATACAAGCATAATTGCCGGAAATCGCTCCGCCCGTAACCCATTGGCCATTGCCACAGCAGTAAGTGCTAAGAAGCTGCGGAGCGGCAATTTCGGTTATATCGAAAACCTGGAAATCATCATAGGAGCAGAAGGCATACATCCGATTACCGCGCACGTAAACATCCCTTGTGTCGGTTGTAGTCGTCAGGGAGCTAACTATATGGGCGTTTAAGGGATCGCTGATATCAATTATGCTCAACCCTCCCGGTTCACAGCAGGTGAAAGCGTAATCGCCGAATATTCGAATAGCGCTGAATTGGTGGTTGGAGCTGTGAGGAATATGGCCCACTTGCTGGGGGTTCCAGGGATCACTGATATCTATTATGAGCAAGCCCTCGGTTAAACTGCCAATATAGGCGTAATTTCCGGAAACGGCAATCGCCCGAGCATGTTGGCAAACCAACTGGCTCACTTCCTCAAGGCCTGGTTCCAGGCGGACAATATTTCCGGCGATACGCAGCCCATCGTTGCCACACGCCATATAGCAATAATAGCCGCGCATGGCTAAATCGTAAACGCCATTGTCCCAGTTATTATCATATCTGCCCAAATGAGTTACATTATTGCTTATCTGCGCCGATGCCAGAGACGAAAACAAGCACATTGATACCGCCAATAGAATGGCTAAATAGCTTTTCTCATTCATTTCGACCTCCTGTTCTTGAACCATCGATTGCCGGTAGCGGCAACCCTTCCAAACAAGTTTGCTCTCCGCTCAATTAGGAGGTTGGGATATCGCGGTATCTCGACTTGTTTTCGGTGATACCGTGAATTTGCGTAAGCGCTGTTATCATCGGCCTCCTTTATTAAATATTGCGGGCACAACACAACTCAATAATTATTAGATCGTGCTTGCTCGTCTCCGCCCAATTAAAGGGGCCTCTGCTTTGCTGCTTATCATGGTGCTCTATATCAGAGCGGATACGAAAATATTATAACAAACCAATTAAGGAAGCGCAAGGCTTTTTTTGACAATCGGGATATTATCAATCCATACAGGGAGCCGGGATTATGTCTATGCCGTCAATTGATTATTTTA
>CAZTNJ010000003.1:0-42503 GCA_964614835.1 uncultured Ignavibacteria bacterium
ATTTTTATCCCAAAAAATTTTAAAATAAAAACAGCTTTTTAAATTTAAATTACAAACAAATTACCAAACCCATTCAATACTCAAACAGGAATTACCTATTCTCTTACCGAACCATGTAATGTATCTATCGATATATTCGATATCCTCGGCCGCAGGATAGAGACACTCATTGATGAAATGAAACCGGCCGGAAACCATCGGGTATTATGGAATGCCAGCGATCGGATATCTGGAATTTATTTTTATAGAATCAGGGTTGGAGATAGAATCGAAACGAAGAAGATGGTGCTGATGAAGTAGGCTATATTTTTACGAGCAATTATGGAAAGCGCGGGGCGCCAGTTCATTTAAACACTTCCATGATACCCGTTAATATATCATAACAATAGGAATTAATGATTTTGCTATGTGGATTTGGGACATGAATGTTAATTAAATATTGCCTATCACCCTATAGCTATTACCATTTATGTTGGCGCGTCAGAGCTAAGGCCCGAACCCATGTGCGCGACTACCATAACCTATTTAAGGACATTGAGTTTAAACCGGAGAGGCTGGGATTCGAACCCAGGGATGAGTTTTACCCCATCAACTGCTTAGCAGGCAGCTGCCTTCGGCCACTCGGCCACCTCTCCAAGCCATGTCCAGTATAACAATCGAATCCGTTTTAAACAAATACTTTTTAGCAGGCTAATTATAAAGGCGACAACGGCCATTGTCGCTTTTAACGATTAAAAAATTACCAATTTCTGTTACGAGGGTGTTTCTTAGCGGTTCGTTCGTTACCGCGCTTGTAGTTGCCGGTATAACGAGCCATCATTTGCTGACATTCACTATCGGGCAGCCCTTCAATATCTGCCAGGAATTTCTGGGCGGCGAAATCGCGCAAAGTGGTCACAGCCTTGCCGTGACGCCTAATTTGTACCTCGCCGCTTTTTGCCACCCGAAAACTGAATCCAAGATTTCCGGATAAATCGTCATCTACCATATAAGCATTCCGAATTGGCTATTTATCTTGGTTCAGACGTTGCATCACCCGCATTTTGGCATCGATAAATTGCTGGTGGGTCAAATTAAGCATTTTCTGGTACTTGTGAACCAGAAAATCTTCATATGCCGAAAGCTGGCCATCGGAATAGAATACTTCACAGATAAGTTCGATTACGGCGATTTTCTGGGATTCGTTGTAGCTTTTGTTTATCATCCGGGCAAACCCGTAAAGGTCGAGGCTGTTTTTGATTTCCTGGCGAGTGATTTCGAACAACTCGTCGATTTGGTTATCATCAAGGCCGAATCGGTCTTTGAGAATCCCCACGATTCTGGCTTTTTCATCGTTGCTGAAATCATCATCGCTGTTGGCCATCTCAACCAACAGGGCGCAGGTGGCGATTTGCAGGTGGCGGTTGGTATCATCGGCGGATTTTTTATTATCGACCGCGATATTATCGGCGAAATATTTTTTAAGGGAGGTTAGCATGGGGAACAATCTTGATGAAAGGCTATTGCCCGTTTTTCTTTTTCAACTTTAGCAAAATTTCCAAATCCTGCATATCCTTTGGGCGGCCAGCCGCCTGCTTCATCGTAATCAAATCATCCAGCGAAGGACAATATACAGGTATACCTTCTATTTGGTTCTGATTCTTGTTTTCCCATACCTTTTCAAATGTAACACCGGTTACAAATGGGTGAATATCCGTTTCAAGTTCATATTGGCGAATCAATATTTTCTTTTTTACCAATTCATCCAGAGTAATCTCCGTTAGATCGTAGCCGAATTTGGTAAGGGCCAATATAGTATTTCGAGCATTCTCGATAGTCGGTTCGATAAAAATATCGATATCCATTGTTGCGCGTGAATACCCGTACAAGGGAAAAGCGTATGCTCCTATTACCAGATAACGAACTTTATGTTCGTTTAATAATCTCAAAAGGCTTTTTATGTCCATGGTCTATCATCATTCTCATAATTGTTTTACTGGCCGCAATCATCATCTTATAACGCTGTTCAACAGTCAATGTCGCCTGATATTCTAACTCTAATTCAAGCTCATCGACTTTATCATCCGGGCCGATTTTGTAAATTGGCATTAGATTCGATAAGTTAGTGTTTTCTTATTACTTATTCACGGTAGATTAAGGTTATTTTGAAATTTTACTGTTTTTTGGAACTTTTTCCTAATTAATTCGTTAATTAAGTCGAAAAAATACTTGACAGAAAAGCTTTCCATTGTTAGGTTTTACTTAGTAAAACCTAACAATGGAATTGATAAAGGATTGGTGTATCACCTAATAGGCGATACCGCGGGGAAACCGCCAATCCTTTCTTATTTATCTTCATCCATATCATTATCATCCATTATTCCCTGCTGACTTTTCAGTAATTTTATCCCATATTTAGTATATTCATTTTCTTCGTCTTGATGAGAAAACTGAAATTCTTTAATCTGATCATAAAACGGCTTTAATTCGTTTCGATGTGCAAACTTATGCCCCACTATATATGCAATTAAGTCAGCTAGTTGAATCCCATAACATATGTTAGAGCTTACAAAATATGGCTCTGGAACTATCTGATTTAAAGAAAAACCTTTTTTTGATTTATGGAAAAATCCACCGATTTGTTTAGATAATATTTCATTTTTTCTCATATCTTGAGAATCAAATATTAATATTCCCTTTTCATTTTCATTTATTTGGGAACAACAAATATTAATCCTTTCAAATAAGTATATATAGCCTCTCGGTAATAAATATTCTTCTGCTGCGTCAATTTGTTCTTGGGTAGGTCTTTCTTCTATTATTGCAAATGCGATGCCATTTTGCTGTCTACACAACCTAAGTATTTCGTTCGCGTAATCAGTATTTTTAGGATGTTTAATAGCCCTTGGATTTAATAGTAATTGCCCTTTCAATTCAAATGAATAAGCTTCGTCGGCCTTCCAATAAATCTGATTTAAATTATAAATGCTCCTCGCCAAGGCCCTTAATATTTCTTCCTGAAAAGCTATGGCGGCAATTACGAAATATTCATTAGGATCATTTGGATTATAAGACCCGCTTTGATCTATATAAAAAATCATAAAACATTCCTCCAAAATTATTGTTTATAATTTTCTCGATCATTTCATTATCAATAATCAGGGCACAATTTATCGTGCCCCTACGCGATTCTATCTACACATCCAAATTGCGGACATACTTGGCATGCTCTTCGATAAACTTCCGCCGCGGCTCGACTTCATCCCCCATCAGAGTGGTGAATATGCGATCCGCTTCGGCGCCGTTTTCCAAATCGACCTGCAACAATGTCCGGGTTTCCGGGTTCATGGTGGTTTTCCAGAGTTGTTCCGGATTCATTTCGCCCAGACCTTTGTAACGCTGGATATTGACTCCACTGCCGCCCAATCGCTCGATAAGCCGGTCGCGTTCTTCATCATCGAACGCATATAATTCTTGGTTGGCTTTCTTGAGTCTATACAACGGCGGTTGCGCGATATAAACATTACCAGCTTCGATAAGCCCCTTCATGTAGCGGTAGAAAAACGTTAAAATCAGGGTGCGGATATGCGAACCGTCGATATCGGCATCGGTCATGATAATCACTTTGCCATAGCGAGTATTTTCGGCGTTGAATTCCTCGCCGATTTTAGTGCCTAACGCAGTAATCAGCGACCGGATTTCTTCATTAGCCAATATTTTATCTAAACGGGCTTTTTCGACATTGAGGATTTTACCGCGCAATGGCAGAATCGCCTGGAACCGGCGATCGCGTCCCTGTTTGGCCGAACCGCCGGCCGAATCGCCTTCGACAATATATATCTCGCACAATGATGGATCCGTCATCGAACAATCGGCCAGTTTACCTGGGAGCGCGCTCGATTCGAGCGCCGATTTGCGGCGGACAAGTTCGCGGGCTTTACGAGCGGCCTCGCGCGACCGAGCGGCCGACAAGCATTTTTCGACAATTTTTCTACCCACCGATGGGTTTTCTTCGAGATAAATGGCCAGGTACTCGCCCACAATCGATTCGACAATTCCTTTGACTTCGGAGTTGCCCAGCTTGGTCTTGGTTTGCCCTTCAAACTGCGGATCGACCACCTTGGCCGAAATAACGGCGGTCATCCCTTCGCGCGCATCTTCGCCCTGAATCTGGGTATCGCCGTTTTTGAACAGGTTGTTTTTGGTGGCGTAGTTGTTAATGGTGCGGGTCAGGGCGGTTTTGAATCCCACCAGGTGCGAACCGCCTTCGATAGTGTTGATATTGTTTACGTACGAGAATATGTTTTCGCTGTAACCATCGGTGTATTGTAAGGCCAGCTCTACATCAACGCTGTCGCGTTCTTTGTGGAAATAAATTGGCCGGGGAAACATCACGTTTTTATTTTCGTTGAGATATTTTACGAATGCTTCCAGACCGCCCTTATTATAAAACTCCTCCGATACTTCTTCTTTTCCACGGGCGTCGATTAGGATTATTTTCAGTCCGGCATTCAAAAAAGCCAGCTCTCTTAACCGCGAAGCCAGCGTTTCGAAATTGAATTCCTGCTTTTTAAAAATCGATTTGTCCGGCATGAACGTGGTTTTATTGCCATGACGTTTGGTCTTGGAGATTTTCTTTACCGGCGTGGTGGCAATTCCGTATTCATATCGCTGGTGATGGACATCGCCGTCGCGCGAGACTTCGACTTCGCACCACTCCGAAAGCGCGTTGACCACCGATACGCCAACGCCGTGAAGGCCGCCCGACACTTTATAGGTCTGATGGTCAAACTTGCCCCCCGCGTGAAGCATGGTCATGACTACTTCCAGGGCCGGTTTGTGCTGCGTTGGATGCATATCGACCGGTATCCCTCGACCATTGTCTTCGATAGTGACCGAACCGTCCGGATTTAGCGTCACTACGATTTTATCGCAGTATCCGGCCATCGCTTCATCGATTGAATTATCGACCACCTCATAAATCAGATGGTGAAATCCGCGATTTCCCGTATCGCCGATATACATCGCGGGCCGGCGGCGGACAGCCTCCATGCCTTTAAGCACCTGTATTGCGGAAGCATCATAATTGCCATTTGTCGGCTTATGTTCTTCGTCTATCATTTCATCTTTTCCTGCAATATCTTTAGCGGACATTTCCCCTCGCTTGCTAAACTACATAAAATAGATATCGTTTATTTTCCCTTCGCCGATCCGGGCGGCAATTTTTTTAAGGATTTCTTCTTTGAAAAAAACCAGTTCATTGCGCCAGGAGGCGTTAACTACTTTCACTTTTATTATATCTTTTTCAACTCTGACAGCGGTTGTTTTTTGGGCAAGAATATCTCCGACGATTTCAGGCCAATACGCCACCGCCATCTGTTTTTCGACTTTTTCGGCGATGCCAACCGATTTCAGCGATTGGCGAATCAAGTCGCCGATTTTAAAAGAATTATCTACACCCATAAAATACTCTAAATGGAAAAAACCCCTTTCCATTTAGAACTAATATTATATCAAAATGAATTTAAAATTGCAAGCAATTGCTTCAAATAAAACGCCATTTATCTTTATGAAAGGCAAAGGATTAGGTCGGCATCCGGGATTGGTCTTCTAAATTTCGTTTGCTTTTTAAGGGCTCGATTTTGGGATTTAGCAATACGATATAATCCGCCACTCTCCTAGTTTGTTAATTGCTTCAATTTCAGATTTATCCCGAACGATTACCAGTAAATCCGATATTGAAAATCGCGATAAATCGATATCGTTTAAATGACGCCATTCGTTTTCGGGTCGCCATTCGCCCCCATTTTCGCCTTCGTTTTGGAAAAATGGTTTATCAGAATCGGCCAATCTTCTATATAATGATAACGGCCCATAGATCACCGGTCGAATTCCCGATGCCGCCGCCACTTGCCGCGTGACCGCGATACCATACGGTTCGAAATTATAACGCACATATCTTTTCCGCCACGACATCAGAGACAACATATCTTTAGGGTGAAGGTTCGAGAAAGCCACTGCCTTTTGATTCTCTCGAATATTCCCGGAGGACGCATATATTCGTTTTGTTCGCAGGATATTGATTAATGAACCCAGGCCGCTATTTGGATATATGTCGGATTCGGCGATATTGCGATAATAATCGCCGCGACTTTGCCCGGGCCAGGGACCATTTAGAGTATGAGTCCAATGGCAGATATGATCCCAATTGATATCAATCAATTGTTGGCTTATAGTATCGGATTCGGGTGGAACGATTCGTTCGCTGGATTGTTTGAAATAGTTCGTTTTTAACTCATTGATGATTTCTTTGTTGGGGTGACTGGCTATCAGTTTTTCCAGATTTCCGCCCGGGCGAATCGCTATCGGAATTAGAACATCGGCAATGTCAATAGCCAGCATGTCTCGTTTCGGCCATTCGGATTTCGGAGAGCGAGATTTAATAGTTGATTCATAGAAAAGCCAACCCGTTCTCTCGGGATTCAAGTTGAAATCGGTCGTTATTTCATCAATTTGGTTTTGGACAATGCGATCAGTATTTGATGGGCAGACAATAACTTGTCGGGCATCGGCCTTGGCGGCCGCCCAGATAGCCATCTCCCAGGTATTCATACCGACACTTGTTATGACTGTCCAATTGTGTCCAGCGGCATATTGGGCCGCCCGTATTGTATTTTGAACCCATTTATCTTTGCCGCAGGGGATTTTTCCTTGCCGGGAATTGAGGATAACGGCGAGGGGAGATGCATCTATGCCAAATACCCCAATATATTTTATGTCCGATTTTTCGCGAAAACCCATTAACAAGCTCAAATCTTAAACTATTTGTTCGCGGACTTGCTTTACCCGTTTATTAGCATAATATAGCATCACTCGCGAGAAATCAATTGCCAATCATTCTCTTATTGACAACATAAAGCGTTTTAGATAATTTCACAGTCAATCTTATAGAAGGAATTGACGAAATGAAATACGCGCTTTTATTCTGCCTGGTTCTTGTATCATTTACCGGCCTGATGGCCGACTCACTTTCGGAGGCAATCTATCGGGGAGATTCATTATACGCGCTTAACGACTATCCGGGCTCGATTAATGCCTATGAAAACGCCATCGCCGCCGATACACTTTCGGCGGAGGCCAACTGGAAACTGGCTCGAAGCCTGAATCTTCAGGCCGAACTTGAGCCAAAAGACAAGCAATTGGCGCTTTACGAAAAAGCGGCGCTTGCCTCCCAAAGGTGTATCGAGCAAGATTCGATGTTGGCCGAGGGGCATTTCCAATTGGCAAGGGCGCAGGGCAGAGTCGCTTTGTTTAAAGGGGTATTTAAAAGCGCTTCGTTGGCCAAGCAGGTCAAAAGAGAGGCCGATAAAACGCTGTCGCTTGATCCAAAACATGATGGGGCATATCATATTCTTGGAAGATGGAATCGGGAAGTTGCCCAAAAACCGAAATTTCTACGCTCGGCAATCGGTTTGGGGGAAGCCGACAAGAAAATCGGTCTGGAATGTTTCAGGAAGGCGATAGAATTAAACCCCGAATATATCAACCATCATTTAGAATATGGCATTTCACTGGCGGATATAAACCAAAAAGATGAGGCGCGAACCGAATTCGAGGCCTGCCTTAAACTGCCGGCGCCCCGGCCACTGGATGTTAAGTACCAGAATGAAGCAAAAGAATATCTTGCCAGACTAACCCAAAAGGATTAACTTGGAATTCGCTGATTGATGGTGATTTGCGGTGGCAGCGATTTTGGGTATGTTTAAGAGAAAATGAATTAACACAAAACATATCAGGAGAATGGAATGGTGAAAAAAATCCGATTGTGCTTTGTGCCGGGAATTGTTTTTCTGGCGATTTCACTGATTACGGTTTCAGCGTTTGGCGGCGGTATGGCCCTGTCCGGTATTGGCGCCAAGGCTATCAGTATGGGAGGGGCTTTCCGCGGTTTGGCCGATGATTGGACGGCGGCCTATTGGAACCCGGCCGGTCTGGCCCAATTAGAAAATTCAGAGCTGGGCATTTCGTTAAGCGTTCTTTCGCCGCGCCCGGAAGTTCTTCCAAACGTCACTTACAACGGGTATGAAGTGGGCTATAGAAATGGGCTTACACGTTACAATAACGATAAAGACTATCTCGTTCCGAATTTGGCCGGAATATTTCAAGTGCCGGCGCCATTCGACATCAAGGCTGGCATCGCGGTTTACGTACCATACGCCTTAGGAAGCGAATGGGACCTTTTCGACCCGATTTACTCTGACATTGTGCAAGAGTATCCTTACTGGGATCATAAGGCCGAGTTGCGCGTGGTCGATATTCACCCGACATTCGCGAAAGCTTTCATGGAAAAGAAGCTGATGGCCGGATTCGGAATATCCATGATGAAAGGGACGATCGATTTCCGGAAAGCATACTTGACAGCAACGCCGTTCCCAAGACCGCACGACAATATCGTTATCGATGCGCAGATGCATGGCGAAGGTTGGGGATACGGGGCGAATTTTGGAATCCTTTATAAGCTTTCCAAAAAACTTCAGGTTGGTATTTCCGGTAAAACTCCCACAACTATTAAATTCGATGAGGGCGATCTCAAGTATGCCATGTATGGCATAAATAATCCCGCTCTTAAAGAAGAATTACTCGGCCAAGCTGCCAGCCACGCTGATTCTGTAAAGATTAATTTCCTGTTCCCCGATAATGGCCGGGCTACCGGCTGGGAAAGAGACGCTCATGGCGACCTCAAACTTCCGGCGGATGTGGGAATTGGTTTCGCATATGATGTTAATACCAAGCTCAAACTTACCTGCGATTTAACTTATACCCTCTGGGACAGGCTCGATTCAATCGTCATTAAAGTCGATGGTACCCAGTCCCCAATCGACACCAGCGCTGCCAATGACGTAGTAATTCGCACCGCGTATGATAATATTTTCCGGTTCAGTATCGGGAGCCAGTATAAAATCAGCGAACCTTTAACTTTACGGGCTGGATTCTACTATGATCCTTCGCCGATACCCGACAAATATTTCACGCCATTAATCACGGATGTCGGCACAAAGTATAGCGGCAACTTTGGATTCGCTTATAAACTTAGAGGTGGTTGGGAAGCGGCTTACACGCTCGAATATGTCCACTTCGCCAAACGCGATGTTACCGAGCACACGCTTACCGAATCATCATCCGGCGTAAGCAGCGATAACTACCCTGGCACATACAAAGAACACTTTGTTGCCAGTTTCATTTCATTCATTCACAGCTTTTAACCGGGGAGGTCATAGATGAAAAAGATAGTTTTCTTGTTACTAATTCTGGCGGCCTTCGTTGGCTGTGCCAAACGCGAAAACCCGGTTGAGTCGACGCCGAGTGAGTTGGGAATATTATGGACCGCCCACTTGGATTCTATTGTTAGCCTTGATTCCTGCATAATTCCTCAAGTAACCGGGCGCGATTTTTATTACTATACGCCGCCGGGAGATTTGCCCGCAGGCGAAACTTGGCCGGTGCTGTATCTATTGCATGGCTATGGCGGAGACTATAAGTATTTCCCCGTTCTTTTCGACATCAAAAACCTCCTCGATGAGATGATTACATCGGGAGAAATTTCGCCCATGTTCGTCATTCTTCCGGATGCTGACAATACTTTCGGAGGAAGTTTTTATGTCAATTCGCCGGTTGATTCCGCCGTGATGCAGTCATTTTCGGGCAAGTACGAAGATTACATTATTAACGACATAATGGGGTATGTCAACGCCCACCTGCCGGTGGATCCCACGGCTGATGGTCAGGGTATTTCCGGCCACTCAATGGGTGGCTATGGCGCTTATAGAATTGCCATGGACTATCCGATGCTGTTTAATTCCGTTTCTGCCATGTCAGCTCCAGTGTCGTTCAGAGGACTATTGCCGCTGATTCCATCGGTATACGCGGAGAATGGCTTCACCCCTGGCGATACCGCCGGATTTTATGCTATCGCACCATCTCGCGGGAAAAGATTAACATCCATGATGTTCGCGATGGCCGCCGCGTTCTCACCCCACTCTGTAATAGATCCCGACACGGCGCTATTCCACCGTTTGGTAAATACTGCCGGTTTCGTAGGCGTCGATCTACCATTTGCGATTGATGGGACATTGGATACTACTGCGGCCCCCTGGACCACAAAGTGGTTGGCTAATGATATCACTACCCGGTTCGCGATGGGCGGGAGCGCTGCGTTACAGGATAAGGCGTTATATCTCGATTGCGGCGATTCCGATGATTTATATCTGCATTACCAAAATCGCGCGTTTTATCAATTACTGACAAGCGCGGGGTTAAATGCCCGCTACACCGAATACGCCGGCTATACTGGAAATCCTGCCGGGCATGTTAATTACGTTAACGACCGGCTAAGGGAAGTCCTCAAATTCCACGATGCGGCATTCCATCAATAGTAATTCGTGAATAAATAATCAAAGCCGGGTTCATCATTGAATCCGGCTTTTTTATTTATAGTCCTAATTCGTCTTTGGTGAATATCGGATCGAATGGATATCCCCGGGCGGCGAAATTTTCGGATGCGCCCTGTTTCCGATCGACTAACGAAATTATCTTTGCGATTGTGCAACCAAGCGGCTTCACGGCCTCGATAGCTTTAAGCGCCGAACTCCCGGTAGTGGTAACGTCCTCGATTATCAGCACCCTGGCGCCATCCCGCACCGGCCCCTCGATAAGATTGCGAGTGCCGTGCCCCTTGGGCTCTTTGCGGACAATAAATCCATCCAGGTGCATTCCGCGCTGATGGGCTAGCGCTATAACCGCGCCAATTATTGGATCGGCGCCAAGGGTCAGGCCGCCCACCGCTTCGATGTTTTGTCCTTGAATCTTATCCAAAATGAGTTCGGCCATAAGCGCCAATCCTTCGGAATCCAGAGCCAGATATTTCCCATTGATATAATAACTCGATTTTTGGCCGGAGGCTAAAATGAACTCCCCTCTCTTGACCGCTTTTTCCAAAAATAACGCCAACAGTCTTTCTCGTTTATTCATCCAAACCAACTTTCATGAAATTCCATTAATTATCAGGTCCTTAAACTTTTACATCAACATCAGCGCCATTAAAACACATTTACACTCTACTGGCAATTAAATTTAATCTATGCTTACTCGTATAATCATATGGTTGTTATAAGTCAATAATTATAAGCACGATACGGCCAACATAACATTAATAATGATTTATGTAATATGCTGGTCTAATGGCTCGAGCCAATCGGCCGGTTTCAAACTGCAACAACCCCGTCTAACAACTTAATATCCATTATGATACGATACTAAAAAATTGACCAATCACCGCCGAATTCGAATAAATATGCGTCGGAGTTTAAAAATTTTGTCTATTGCCGCCGTAGTTTTGGTTGCCAGCATATTAGCCTATGGTCAGGGCTGGATGGCAGAAACGATAGTCAATACCGTCACCCATGGCAAACAAGCAAGCCGGGGTACAGATACGCCCTGGTCTTTGGCAATTGACAATGATGGCGGAGTTCATGTTGTCTGGGAAGATAGGCGAGCTGAAAATGTATTATCAATATACTATCGCGGCAAACCCCCTTCGCCGACCTGGGACAGTTGGGACGTCCAGGATATAAATATCTCCCCGATAGATTCTGTTAATTTAATCGGTCATCCCTCGATAGGAGCCCTTGAGAATGGCTCATTGATTTCGGTATTCGCTGAAGAGCGAATATTTGGCGGTGAACTTCTGGGTACGGTTTTGCCGATAGGTCTTTCATGTTGGTTGCCGCCGCAGTATATTTCGGTTCCCGGGGGTAATTCACTTAGTTTTAATTCGACCGGCTGGCAGACGACTATTGCCACCAACGGACATCGAGCCCTTACATTTTGGCCTTATATAGGTAACGAATTGGACGATTTTCGGCCGATATTTTTTCGAAAGTTTGACGATGGCGGGTGGCAGGGCGCCGAAATCCCGCTATCGCTTCCCGATGTCGGACTTCGTTATTACGCCAAAAACCTATCGGCAGTCTGGGCCAGACAGGACACCATCTATTTAGTATTTGCCTGTATGCCGGAAAACCGCTCTATCTATCAAATCGATTTTGTTAAGATTAATTTTAACGATGATTACATTTCAGATTTTCAAGTTATCGCCATAGATTCGCTTATCAGCCAGGAGTTCCCTTACATATGCCGCCAGCTTGATAAAAACGGCCTTGAAAATATTTATATTGCATATGATAATCATGGCTTAAACGAATCGGCCAAAATGATACATCTTTCGGAAGCATCAGGAATCTGGTCTTCCTCGATTACGCTTGGAGATACGCTAATATCCAGCGGATATCCCTGTGTTGCCGCCAATCCTTCCGGAGCGATTGAGCTTGCTTTCGAACAACCCGGTAACGAGCCTAACAGCCAAATATATCATCAAACCTTTTATCCGGAATCGAATACTCTTGGCGCGCCGGTTAGGATATCCGAAGGGGAGTATTTTTCAAAACGGCCGGTTATTGCCTGTGATAAATTTGGCAATACTCATATTATCTATATCAGTAATAGGGTCCATCCCTGGGATCCCGGAAACGAGGAAGTATTTTATCGGATGTTTGACGCGCCGCCGCTCTGTCCGGCCAATGTGACAGTCAGAGAGGATACAATTCGCTGGGAGTACAATGATCCGCCCGATTTGCGTTATTTCCAAATATTTGCGATTATCAATAACGATACGGCACTTATCGGTGGCACTCTCAATCATTTTTTCCGGCACAACCTGGGGACTAATACCTTGATAGGCGTTCGGGCGGTGGATATAAACTGGCAATCATCCCCCGTGGCAATGGCCGATCTAATTAGCGGTGTTATTGACGAATCTGAAAAATTTCTCGGTAATTACGAAATCGGGCCCAATTACCCCAATCCGTTTAATTCTTATACTTCGATCTCGTTGGTGGGAAATCCAATCGAAAGCGGCGAGGATAATCTTGAGATATTTGATATTCTTGGCCGAGTTGTTAAATCGATTAAAATTTCCACATCGTGTAATAGCGTCATTTGGGATGGTACCAATCAAGAAGAGATACCGGTAGTTTCAGGAGTATATTTTTACAGGCTACACAATCGGCTGGGATTGGGAAGCCCTATCCACAAGATGATTTTAATCAGGTAAGTTTTAATAATGTTTCGGACCCCCAGACACGAAAGAATTTATGTTACATGGAGTTGCGTATGTTATTATTTTTGAAACGATTACTCAAACAACCCATTTTCTAAGCCGATTATATATTATATGAGAAGCAATGAATTCATTGAAATCGACCTTGAATTGTTGCGAATCGATACAATTCTGGGATTTGATCTGTATCTTGCCGGTCCAAACGGGTATATCCTCTATCGAAGCCGCAATGTTCCTTTTAATGAACGCGTGCGCCAGAATTTAATCAGCCACGGGGTTAAATCGCTATTCATGCCGGGAAGCGACATGAATAAATTCGCTTCTTATATAGAAAATAATCTGTCGAATATCGTGACCGACCCGAAAATTAAAACCGAAATAAAATGCCAAATTCTTTATGATACAAGTATCAATATCGCCAAAGATTTACTGGTCGATCCAGGGTCGCTCACTGCGGTTAAGCGCTCGACAAAAATCGTGGAAAATATGGTAGATTTGTACCTGAAAGATGAAGGTGGAATCAAAAAGATTATCGAATTGATGCCGGAAGATTATCAGCTTTACACTCACAGTACAAATGTGTCAATCTTGAGCGTGGCCTTGGGAAAATCCCTTGGGATATTGAATAAAAACGAATTGTATGAACTCGGTTTGGGCGCGCTTCTTCACGATATCGGTAAAAGCAAAGTTCCTCGACAAATCCTGACCAAACCCGGACCGCTATCTCCCGATGAATTCAACGAAGTGAAACAGCATGTTCGCTATGGTTGCTATATGGTGGAAAACAACCCTGTCGTTCCCCGGCCCGCGATACAGGCTATTAAAGGCCACCATGAAAGATTGTCCGGTAAGGGATATCCGGATGGCAACAGCGCCGGCGATATTCCTTTATATGGCATGATTACCGGCGTGGCCGACTCATTCGACGCGATGACATCCAATAGGGTATATCAGAAGGCAATGACATCATTTAAAGCAATGGATATTCTTCTATCGGAAACACAACATTACGATAGAAAAATCGTGATGGAGATGTTAAATCTTTTGGGGCCGGACAAAATAAAAAAGCCACCGGCCATGGCGTCTTCCGAAATAAAATTGATTATATAGCTTGCTGATTCAGAAATAGATATTTTCTTAATCGCTTAATAATTAGATCAATATTTATTTTTGCGGCGATTTTATCCAAGGGGGTAAATACTGTTTATCGATGTAACTCGTTACCGACACTACCCAATATTTCTTTACACCGGTTATTTGTTGCTGGTTGGGATTTGCGCCCGATAGCAGTGCCACATTTTTATTAAACAGATGCCAGATGTTATTATTGGGGTCTATAAAGCGGTAAAATGTGTTTTGCCTGGTCTCTGAAATAGCGCTTTCTTGTTGTTTCGACGAATCAACTTTATAGACATCGGAGCGGGTCATTTCAAAAACTGATTTTGTATAACTATCCAGCGGGGCGACCTCAAGCTTCAAAATTTTTCTGGCTTTGTCTAGAACGGTCGTGACCGAATCGCATTCGATATTAATATAAACACAGACGAATTTATCAAACCAGCCCGAAACGAATATCAAGCTACTATCTATTGTGAACTTACCGAAAAATTCCCGGCGTGATGAATCGGGATAGGAAACCTGGCGAGTATAAGGCCCCATGGGGACTAATGAATCGCCAAAGATTAAATACGTTTCAAATAGATCTGCCGGACGTTCACAAATATATTCCGGTTTTAAAAATATCTTTAAGTAATCCGCGAATTTTTCTACGTCGGTGTTCGTTTTGTCAATCATCAAGCAATGTTCGAGACCGGGCTCTTGATAATAATCGCCGGGAGCAATTTTTGAATCCTGGCGGGCAAGGCAAATTTGGGCGGCTTGCCGGGGAAGACCGAAATACTCAAGATAGTCGCATCTAATTTCAGGCGAATAGATATAACTCCATTTCTGGCACTGTCCCCAGGCTATCGATATACCGCAAAACAGCCAAAAGGCCGTGAGCATAAATTTCGAATTTGCCAAGTTTTGCCTTTTCATGTTTTGGTTTCCCCGATATGTATTGTTGTGATAATATTCTTATTAAGTCAAAAGATATTATTGCCAACCATGACAACAAAGGCAACGCCTCAAGGGGGGAAACCATTGGCTCCCGACGTGTGTTATTTAGCTTGCGGAGAACCTGAAATGAACATAAAATTAATAGTATTAATAACTACAGGGAGTAAGAATGAAAAGATCGGGAAAGCTTCTTAAAGGGCTATCAATCATACTAGTTTTCGGGTTGTCGATTATCGGATGTTCATCCAAAGAGAAAAGCGCAGCGCAAAAAGATACCGCCCAATCCAAACCGGCGGTTTTGCGGAATTCGGTTGGGGGTATCACTTGGGTAGTGCCCCAGAGCTGGCGGGCCGGGCAAGCCGGGGTAATGCGGGCCGCTACTTACATAATCGATCCCGTATCGAGCGATAAAGACAGCGCCGAATGCGGCGTTTATTTCTTCGATGGGGGACAGGGTGGAACAATTCAAGGGAATATCGATCGCTGGATAAGCCAGATGGAGCAACCGGATGGGACACCCTCCGCCGATAAAGCAAAGATCGAAAATTTTCAGGTTAATGAACTTAAGGTTACAACTATCGAGTTAACCGGCACTTATTTAAGCGCGGCCGGCCCGATGATGCAGGTAAAAGAGAAAAAGCCGGGCTACCGCCTGAAAGGAGCCATTGTCGAAGGGCCCAATGGATCGGTCTTTTTCAAGATTACCGGACCCGACAAAACGGTCATGGCGGCGGCGATGAATTTCATGGCGATGTTGAAATCGTGCAGAATAAATAAAGAATTGACTTCATAAAATAGTTAAAGGCAAGAGCCCCGCAACTCTTGCCCTCGTGGTGTCGAGAGTGGGGAACTCTCGACATAAGATGATACAATCTTCTGCGGGAATTATTCCTTTTTTGTTGACCAATTAATTATAAGTTTCGTTATTAAAAAAGGCGACCTCGAAAGATCGCCTTTTAAAATAGATATGTATGGTTTGAATTATCTGGATCGGTTGGTGTCTTTCGGGCCTGGCTTCAACATCGGCGGCGGAAACAGATAACAATAATCTATCCAGGATATCCCTTTAAAATACGAAATAAGCCGGGTAATATCGGATCCCCTGTATTCGCAATCTCCATTAACATCGCCTGCAACATATAGATAACCATTGCCGGGAAGACTACTATCGCTGCAGGAGTCCGGCGGCGGTAATCCGATACCCTTAAAATAGCGGACCCCATAGATAGCATCCCCGCCTATAAGTACTCCATCGCCATTCATATCGCCGGGTATGTATGTGCAGGGAGACGGGCCCGCCGTGCCGCGCGGGGAATTAGACAGCGCCGATATATTCAAATTTTTATCGGTAGCTTTAAGGGCGAAATAATATCCGTTTCCATAGGTCAAACCAGATACAAGCAATGTCTCGGCCGAACCTCCCGTTTTCGGTGCGTTTTCATTGGTCAATTGCGTGGCGGCATTCCACCGAGCGGTAGTATTAATCGCGCCGGAGGCCTCCGGGCAATATCTGATATCATAATATGCGTTCTGTCCGGATGCGCCATCATCGCCGGGGGCAGTCCAAATCAGTCTTATCTGATTCAATCCCGGTCCGCCAACACAGCGAAGATCGGTTACGGTGCCTGGCAGTACATGATCGGACGTGTCCTCATCCATCGGAAAGTATCGGGGTAGGCCAATTGCCGCTCGCTCATCGGGCCCCCCATGCAAGCGGCCGCTACCCGATACTAAAAATAATTGCTGGCCATTGGTTTTTATAACGATATCGCCGACACAGTAGCCGTTATAGCTTCTATAAGTATTAGGCGTTCCTGTTCCCTCTTCTGTTTGAAGCACAATTGACGGGGGCGCCGTTACGCAAGCCGGAGTCCCGCTTAGGAAAACATTGTCAATTACATCGATACGCGGGAAATCCCAGCCCGCCGCCTGACCCGTACCGACATTTACACAGGCGATGCGCGGTGTCAGATAATTCGCCCAATCGTGATTACCTGAGCCTTCGCTGCCGTGATGGCCGATATGGGCGACTTCGACGCCTATCGTCGCACTCAGCAAATTTGCACCTGTGGGCGAGCAGAGCGACTGTACTATAGGGGTTTCCACATTGGCGTAGTTGGTAGCGGTATGACGGCCGGTGCACCACTCGTCATCATCGCCGCCGCCAAGGTCAGAGCTATAAATATAAGCAAATTTACCATATTTAATCAGCATAACAACGCTCTTATCGTTCTCTTCAGATACGGACACTGAACCACCGCCAAGTATATTCCCATGTACCGCGACACAGGTGGCGGTGGCGCCATTTCCAAGCTGAATTACTGTACCCAGTGGCATTGGCTGGGCAGGTCCCGCCGTAGTTGTTGCAGCTGCATTAAAAAAAGCGGTGACATATGAATTTGACTTCGTGCTACCATTGTAATAGACCCTGTTGGTCACGTCATAACCGGCATAAATAACTTCATCGAAACCGGCAAAATGATCCGTATCTAAATGACAAGCAATTATATATGATATAGCATCGCTGGTCGTAATTCCAATTGATTGAAGATATGGAATTATATCGCTTGTGCCATCGCCGTTATCCCCGCCATCCATCAAGATAATTGTGCCATTAGGACCTATAACCATGGCGCTTCCAGCGGTTTGCACATTGATATAATGAATTTCCAGCAAACCCGAAGGGGTAAATCCATAGGCAACCGAACCAACCCAAATAATCAGGATTGCTACTGCCTGTATGAATTTAGCCATATCAACCTCGCTTTTCTATAGATCCCAAGCCATTACCCACAGGCTCCGAAGAACCGCTCAATAATATAATATATTTTTAAAAATTGTAAAGTAAAGTATCTTACAATCAAATCGTGGGTTATTTAGCATCGTTTGATTGGTTTGATTATTGGCCGATAAACGGTCCGAACATAAAATTAGTCAACAGGTTATCAAGTTTGTCGGCAGTTTTTTTCAAATTACAGTAATGGCGAAATGTGTTTCCAAAACCAGCCCCTTTTACACGTGGCTGTTCGGGATCGAATTCCCAGGGGTGAAGGTATACTATCACCGGCCTATTCTCGGCGTTTACCTTTCGGATATTTCGCCTGATAAAAAAATCAGGATATAAACGAAAATAACCGCCTCCCCCCGCCGGGATTCGTCTGCCCAGAAAAACAACCACTGTCATGGGATATTCTTTTATGATGGCCTTGCCATTTTCAACAATATCAAATGGCGCGAGTGGAACAGAAACGGCATCGCCATAGCGAAAATGCTTCATGGGGAAGAGCGATGAATCGTAGGTTATTCCGAAATCGGCCAATATCTGGAACTTCTCGATATCCTTGGCCGAAAGCGAAAAGCTTGGAGCACGGAAGCCCTTAACTTTTATTCCCGTTATTCCCTCAATGATATCCAGCGATTTTTTAACATCAACAGCGAATTCATCTGGTGTCATATCATATATCAGTTTGTGTTCGTAGCCGTGGCTGGCGATTTCATGTTTGGCGGCGCTGATTTTTTTGAGCATTGATTGATGCCGTTCAGCAATCCATCCTAAAATAAAAAAAGTAGCCTTAACTTGATGCCGGTCAAGGATTGCTAAAATCGTATCGGTATTTTTCTCAACCCTCGATAAGTGCCTATCCCAATCTTTTCGGTTGATAGCCGCCGCAAGACCAGAGACCTGAAAATGCTCTTCGATGTCAAAACTAAGAATATTTCTCATTTTTATTGACTGGCACTTGGCGCCAAGATAATTCGATGTGTGTCGTTTCTTGGCGTAATCAATTTGGAAATTCGCATAGGGGCGTAAAGCAATACGCCCCTACCGTGATATTATAGTTTAAACTCTGAAGGTTCGGCGCGCAGATATTCGGTGGTGCGTTTTTTCTGGTCAAGATCGCGCCAGACATTCTGCACCTGTTCTTCAGTTAAATTCATTACTTTAGCGGTTTCGGCAATCGATACGTGATGTTCTTTGGCGTACCAGAGCAAATCCATAATTTTAAATTTAAGCCCATAGAAAAACTCTTCTTGAGTTTGCTCATCAGGATATGTATCTGTAGTCGGGGTTCGGTCCAGAATTCCCTTCGGCACTCCAAGGTACGCGCCCAATTGGAATACCTGCGTTTTAAACAGATGGGCAATCGGTTTGCAATCAGCGCCGCCATCGCCGTATTTAACGAAAAATCCCTGATCGTGTTCGTTTTTATTGCCGGTTCCGATAACCGCGTAATTTAATTTTTCGGCATGATAGTAAAGTGTAAGCATCCTGATACGCTGCTTCATATTCGAAGCCGCAACTATTTGAAGATATTCGGCAATAGGCAACCGCTTGGATATTGGTTCACCCCCGGGGGGAGTCGCGGTTAAACGGAATATGTTGAGCCTGTTTGACTCCATCAGGTTGGTCGGAAGCACGATTTTGGCTTTCCAGCCGGGGCCGTATTCGGGAAAAACTTTTCGGAACGCCTCGTCGCGGCGAGTATAACAACCCATTCCTTCAAGCCCCTTACTGATGTCTTCGATGATATATTTGTAGCCATACGTTTTAGCCAATTCGATACCGAGCTTACTCGAATCGCCGGATGAATCCTTATCGGGCAAAAGTACGCCGAGCATTTTTTCGGGGCCAAATGCTCTGGCGCAGAGAGCCGCCACGACAGCCGAGTCTATCCCGCCGGAAGTCCCTACCACCGCGCCTGAACGCCGAAACCGGACATACACTTCATGGCGAAGAAATTCGACCAATTGATCGACAACTTTGGGACAATCGAGATTTAATATATCAGTGGAAAAAGCCATTACGACCTCGCTTTCTGTTTGTGCTGTTCGACCAATTCGAACTTCTTTATTTTTCCCGATGTGGTTTTAGGCAATGCCTCAATATCGATTATTTCGCCGGGGATTTTAAATGGCGCGAGATTGAGTCGAAGATGTTTCCGTAATTCCTTATGATCGATCTTTTCCTTTGTAACCAGGTACGCCACCAGCGCTTCTCCCAATATCTCGTCGGGAACGCCAATTACAGCCGATTCGACAACTCCTGGGAATTCGGCGATTACTTCTTCAATTTCTTTGGGGGAAATTCTATGGGCGCCGCTTTTTATCATATCGGAACTGCGGCTGACTACGAAAATATAACCATCTTCATCAACCGTGGCCAAATCTCCGGTGTGAAGCCCATCCGCTTTAAGGACTTTTTCAGTGGCTTCGGGATTATTCCAGTAGCCAACCATAATATTATCGCCTTGCGCCACAATTTCGCCGACCTCACCGGGTTTGCAGGGTTGACCGTTTTCATCGCGAACGGTCAGGGTGACCCCCGGAATAGCGCGACCGATAGAGCCGATTTTTTCCAACAGCCGTTCCGGTTCCAGATAAGACAGCCGCGCCGAGGCTTCCGTCTGGCCGTACATGATATAGATTTTCAGATGCGGCATCGCCTCCATGATTTTCTGGGTCAAAGCCGGAGTCATTGGGCCGCCGGCCTGGGTGATATAGCGTAAATGTTCGAAACGGTAGTTGCGGATATTAGATTTGTGCATCAGGATAGCGAAAGTCGATGGCACTCCCGAAAAGCCGGTAACCCGCTCCTGCGACATGATTTCTAAAATTACATTTGGATATGCGAAACGATTGTCGATTACAACGCTTCCGCCGCAGCACATGTGGGTTAATAGAAGTGAATTGCCATAGGAATAGTAAAATGGCAAAATCGCCATCACCCGGTCTTCCGGTTTCAGTTCAAGGTACTTGACAATCGATGTCGTATTAGCGTGGAGATTTTTATGCGAGAGCGTCACGCCCTTGGGTTTGCCCGTCGTTCCCGACGTATAAATTATTTGGGCGATATCTTCCTCTTTACGGCTAACATGAGGCCTACCGGGATCGCCTTTTAACTGGATGTCGAGCCAGAACTTCTTTTCAATGTCTTTTGGGTAATGCTCGTATTGGCCATCGGAGATGATAAATTTCAGCGATGGAATATCCTGGTAGATTTCTTTAACCACGCCCGCTGAATTTTTATTTAGAATCAAACCCGTTACCTCGCAATCGCCGAGAATATTGCGGAAATCGCGGATCGTTCCCTGGGAATTCAGACCAACGACAACGCCGCCCGCTTTAAGAATCGCGAAATAGGCGATAATGTAATTTATCGATGATTCCAATAAAAGCCCAACCCGATCGCCGGGCTTTAACTTGAAATCAAGCAATTGATTGGCCAGACGATTGATTCCCGCCTCTAGCTCAAGGTAGTTTATCCTGCCGCCAAGGTGAATGGCGGCGTCCTTATAAGGAAATCGTTCGGCATTCTGTTCCACGTATTCATGCAGAAGCATAATTATCCTATCGATTTACTTATTGAGTTTCCTTGTCACATAAGCGGTAAGACTCTGAACCGAATCAAGGTTTTTCGGAACCAGTTCATCGTCTTCGACAGTAATTCCAAACGTTTGTTCGATAAAACCGACCAATTCCAGTACGCCGGTCGAATCGATAATACCCTTATCAAGCAACGAGGCGTCGTCGGTTAATTCATCGGGCGCCCTGCCGAGCATGAAGTTATCGATTATAAATTCCCTGAATTGTTTCGCGATATCCAATTGGCCTCCAACTTCAATAATTAACTTCTATAGTATCGGTAAATAATTTTCCAGTTCATAACCGGTGATTGTTATCCGATACTTATCCCATTCAACCTTTTTATTTTCGATAAGCTGATTAAAAACGTGCTCTCCCAGAGTCTTTTTCATCAACTCGGATTTCTCGAATTCTCTAATAGCGTTTTCGAGCGAACCGGGCAGGGTGTCGATATTATGCTTTCTGCGCTCGGCTTCGTTCATCTCAAAAATGTTCTCTTCGATCGGGTCGCCCAGTTTCAATCCTTTCTTAATGCCATCGTAACCGGAGGCGATCATTACCGCGAAAGCCAGATACGGATTGCAGGCAGGATCCGGGCTTCTTAATTCGACACGGGTGGCATTTTCTTTGCCGACACGGTACATCGGGATACGAACCAATGATGACCGGTTGCGCCTTCCCCATGATATATATACAGGAGCTTCATATCCCGGCACAAGTCTTTTATATGAATTCACCCACTGGTTGGTAACCAGGCAGAATTCTTTGACATGGCCCAACAGCCCGGCAACATAACTCTTGGCTGTAGCCGACAAGTTATATTCGTCGTTTTTCTCATAGAAAGCGTTTTTGCCGTCCTTAAACAGCGATTGATGAACGTGCATTCCCGAACCGTTTTCGCCAAATATCGGTTTGGGCATGAAACTGGCATAAAACCCTTCTGCCAGCGCGATCTCTTTTACCACCAGACGATAAATCATCGCCGCATCCGCCATCTTAAGGGCTTCTTGATATTTCAGGTCGATTTCCTGTTGCGATGGGGCGACCTCGTGATGCGAACATTCTACTTGAATTCCCATATCTTCAAGCGCCGAGGCTGTTTTCTTGCGCATCTTGGTGGCGGCATCGACTGTCGAATAGTCGAAATATCCGCCCCGATCGATTATCTGGGGATTTTCGCTGTTTTTGAAATAGAAATATTCCATTTCCGGGCCCAGATAAGCTTTAAATCCATCCTTGGCGATTTCTTTTAATTGTCTTTTAAGGATATAACGCGAATCGCCCTCATAAGGCTCGCCATGGGGAGTATAGATATCGCAGAAAATTACGGCCACCCTCTCATCCCCCAGCTCCCATGGAATAATCGTAAATGTTTCGAGATCAGGTTTGGCCTCCAAATCAGATTCTTCAATTCGGACAAATCCCTCAATCGAAGAACCATCAAAACCCTGACCGTGCTCTAAAACCTCCGCGATTTCCGAACGGGTTATCGTCATCCCCTTCAGCCGACCGAGGATATCTGAAAACCATAAACGGATATAATTTACTTTGTTTTTGTCAAGCAATTCAAGTACTTCTTCTTTGGTGCGTGCCATTTATTTCTCCTTACTTTAAAATATCCCGATTATTCTTATTTATTATCGGCATCCATTGTTAAAAGTTTTTTACAAAATTCTCAAAATGGCTGAATTTTATTTCGGCCCTCTTTAATGTCTATTTGTGTCAGATTTGTATAAAATTAAATATACTGTTGGTGCCAGCCAATGGCACGCTGCAACCCGTCGCTTAGCGAAACCTTGGTTTGAAAGCCGAATAACGAATTCGCCTTTCGCAAGTCGGGCACCCGACGCCGGACATCCTCGTAACCGCCGCCAAAACTTTCGTAGGCGACATATTCAATCTTCGACCTCGACTCGGTCATTTGGATTATTCTTTTCGCCAACTCGATAATGGAGATCTCTTCGGCAGACCCGATATTGATTATCTGCCCATTTGCCCGTTCCGATTCAAGCGCCAGCGCGATTCCTTCCACGGTATCGCTGATATAACAAAAGCTCCGGGTTTGCTCACCATCGCCGTGAACCGTGATTGGTAAATTTCTCAGCGCTTGTTCGATAAACACCGCTTGTGGCCCTCCCCACCAGGAACGGTGGTTCCCCGGGCCATAACTTCCAAAAAACCGCAAAACCGCTACCGGAAGTTCCCGTTCACTATGATACGATAATGCCAGATGTTCATCGAATACTTTAGAGGCCGCATAAGCCCACCTTCTTACCGTAGATTGCCCCAATACCAAATCGCTGGTTTCTGAAAACGGGGGACAGGGGTTTTTACCGTAAACATCTGAGGTTGATGCGATTACGGTCTTAAGCTTTAAGCCGGATGCGACCTCTAAGACAATTCTGGTGCCATCGTTATTAACCGTAAGTGTTTTTAAGGCATCGCCATAACGAGGGATTTTATAGGCGGCGAGGTGAACCAGGAAATTTGCATTCAGACAGGCTTTTTCCACGATACCCGGCGTACGAATATCAGCATATATGAATTCGAATTTTCGATTTTGTTCGATTTCTTTGATGTTATTTTTATTGCCGTGGGAAAGATCATCGATAATTGTTACATCCCAGGCGCGGTTAATGTAATATTTGGCCAAATTTGAGCCGATAAAACCGGCTCCGCCCGTTATAACTACTTTTGGCATTATTCGAAAAGGTTATTAGTTTTAATCTTGCGCGTGCCCGGTTCAACCTGGGTAAATGATTTGGCGATAACATCCGCGATACGGGTAGCAGTATTCCCATCCCAATATTTCGGAATGGCAGTTCCCCTTGTCTTATTGGCAATAATCATCTCGGCAGTGGCGGTTATTTTTTCCGGGAATGGCCCCACGATTATATTGGTGCCTTCCTTAACGGTCACGATCCACTCGGTATTTTTTCTGATAGTCAGGCAGGGGATACCCAGAGCGCTTGATTCGACTTGCATCGTTCCCGAATCGGTCATCAGCAAAGCAGCCCCTTTTTCGAGGGCCAGAAAATCGGGATACTTTGATAAATCGTATAGAATTAGACTGCGCTCATCGAAATTGCCCAATAAGCCGAATTTTTGGATATCTTCCTTTACCCTGGGATAGCAGACAAATACCACCGGTATTGTTCTGGCGATCTGGCGGGCCGCCGAAATTATCCCCTTTAGATTTTCGAAATGAGTGGTATTGGTCCGTCGGTGAAGCGACAACAACGCGTAGCCGCTTGGTACCAGCCCCAAAGATTCCGGGGTTCGCGACTTATTGGCCAGAGGCATGAATTTGTTCATGGCATCTATCATTATGTTGCCGACAAAGAACACGTTCTCATCATTATTGCCTTCAGCCTTGATATTGGTATGAGCGTTGCAATCGGTTACGAAAAATATATCGCTGATGCTATCGACCATTTTGCGATTTATATCAGTGCTGGACACATTCCCCGGGCATCGTAAACCGGCTTCGATGTGGGCAATCTTAATTCCATTTCGGGCGGCCGAAATAGCCGTTCCGAGCGCCGCATCGGAGCCGCCACTTACTACAATCATGTCGGGTTTTAATTCGGAAAAGCATTTATCGGCCTCGATGATAGTCTGGGAGGTACATTCAGGATGCGCCCCGTTTTTAACGTTTAAATAAATTTGAGGTTTGGGCAATTTTAACTCGTCGAACAGATAAGCGGCATCCGCCCTTGAAAAAGGACTGCCAGTATAAAGTACAATCGGTTCGAGAAAATCATAGTAGCGGGCAAAATTGTCGATTAAGGGAGAAATCTTAATCAGGTTTTTATTCGAGTTTACAACAACTACGATTTTTTTTAATCCGCCCGAGTACAATTGTGTCTCTCCTCTATCGATTATTGTCGGCGTAATTGACGGTTATTATAATCATTTAATCAATATTCGCAAATCTAAAAAAAACCTATTTTGTGGCGTTCTTAAGTTGAGCCATAATCCGTGGGATTTTTATAAAGTCGAATTCAAGTAAAAGCCGCGTTAATTTAAACTCGGCCCAGGTAAGGTTGCCGTAATTTTTTATATTGCTTATTGGATTCGTAACCTGGCGGGGGATATGGCGGTCAAATTCCCAAAGAGGGAAATTTAATACCGCGGGGATATTTTTGCGGTCGAATTCCCGAAGACATCGCCGTAAAAACCAGAGTGGAAACAACCTGATCTTCCCTGATTGCCCAAACTCCATTTTAATCCCGGCCAAATTACTTTTGCTTGGAGAAAAGATGGTGATATCGGAACCATCCTCAAACGAGACATTAAAAATATTGCCATCCGACCTTATCCTCTTGGGGAGCACATCGACCAAGCAATAACGATACCCCGCAGATGCCAATTTCTGAAGATATTGGGGCATCCCGCCGGGATTTCCCTTAAACATCGCCCCTAAAAAATGATTATCTGTGATTAACGCCAACTCATCTTTCAATTCTGTCAGATTGCTCTGGCATTTTCCACTGGTAAAGTCCAGGCAGATTCCGATTTCGTGTCCCCGCGAACTTACCAGCGATACCACTTCCGGGAAATCTTTTAACAAATCGGGTGTGATATAGAAATTCGTTTCAACCCTATGTTTATCAACGTGATCCAGCAAGTGAAGGATATTTGGAATCGCCCGAGAGCGGGCTCGCCCATTTGTTTGGCTGGGAAGAAAATCGTTTATTTCAACGGCCAGAATATGGGCATTCACCTTTATTTCGCAAGGAAAGTAGCTTATTTCGCCCAGATTGTAGCCTATATTTTTTATTACTCTGTTGCTCATATTTTTACAACCACTTATCTTTTCCGGAAATTGCTCAATCAATATAATCAATCGTCATTTCTCTATACAATATTAAATTTAATTGGGAATTATTGGGTTTCCCCGTTTTCGCCATAGCCTCTAAAATTTAGTTTGACCCAATTATATTTAGCCGGGTAGCCAATATTATATTTACACAATAGCAATAAGTTATTATTATTCAGCCATGTTAAAAAGCGGCGGCAAGATATTATTAATTGTCAACCCTGTTAGTGGTAACGGCAAAGCATTAGATATGGTGCCCGAGGCCGAAAAATTTCTTTCGGATATAGGCGTCAAATGCGATATCCAAATTAGTGAAAATGCCGCCAGGGCAACCTCGCTGGCGTCAACCGCGGCTACATTAGGATATGCCCGGGTTATCGCTTTGGGTGGAGATGGCACCTGTAACGCGGTGGCTGCGGGTATCTATAATTCTGATGTAGTAATGGGAATTATTCCCGGTGGGCGGGGGAACAATCTATTCCGTTCACTTGGAATAATGGGGGACCTGGCCGAAATCTGTAAAACGGCAGCCGCCGGCTTGCCTAAATCAATAGATGTCGGGTTTGTTAATGATACATTCTTCATAAACAGTATTGGAGCAGGTTTCCCGGCGGTAGTAGCCGCAGAGATAAGCGGTAATTCAAGTGAAGGCGGCCTGGCTTATCTTAAGGCGATTTATCGAGCCTGGAAAAAATATAATAGCTATAATATTACGGTTCGAATTGACAATCTTGAGATAAACCAGGATACGGCCATGATTTTCGCAAATATCGGTAAAATAACCGGCGGCGGTTGGCAGGTAACGCCGCAGGCGGTCAACAATGATGGCAAATTCGATGTTTGCGTCGTTGAACATGTTAAAAAAACACAACTATTAACGCTGCTAAGTAAATTTTCACGGGCCAATCATGTCAGATTACCACAGGTTAGGATGTATCGGTGCCGACAGCTCGAGATTTCTGGCAATAAAGATTTGCCGACGCATTACGACGGCGAAATTTACGAAAATACCGGGGACCGTTTGATGGTGAAATGCGAGCCGCAGGCATTAAAGATAGCCATTACATTGGATAAGAACAATGCGAATTAAGGCGATTGTGATTTTGCTCATGCTATTGCTGGCTGACAGGGCGTTTACCGAAGACGGTCATCCGCAACCGTCTCCGACGCCAGGCCATGGAATTCAAGATGTCGCGACCGATTCCGTTCATAATGTCGATACAATAATTACGGCCGAAATCAAACAGCAAACATTCGTGCCAGATACGGGGTCTGAATTCACCCCCCCGACGCCTTCAACGAAAATGATCAAGAAACCCTGGCCAACCGGGGCATTGTTCCGATCGGCGATAATACCCGGATGGGGACAGGTATATAACAAGCAATACATAAAAGCGGTAATTTACGGCGGCACCGAAATTGCCCTGGCATATACAACCTCCCATTATTGGAAACAGATGGATACGCATCAAAAGAATTTCATGAATTCCACGGACAGAACTTATCAGGCCCAGGAATATTTCTACTACCAAAATTCCCGCGACAACCGAAATCTATTTTTATGGTTAACCGGCTTAACATTTTTTATTTCAATTTTTGATGCCTATGTTGACGCCCATTTTGCCGATTATAACGTACAGGATAAGGCATTCGAGGCCTATCTTGCCCCGAAAAACGATGGGCTATATTTGTCGTTGAATTTTACTTTAAAATGATCATCGGTATATCAGGCTCGGCCACACCCGATAGTTCGACCGACATCCTCATAAATGAAGTTTTACGAGGAGCCGCCGACAATAAAAAGCATCAGAAATTTATTCGTCTTAACGAATCCCGAATACTCCCGTGTCAGGCTTGCGGCAAATCGCCCGAGCCGGATTTGTGTTTTTTTCACGATGACGCCTACCGGATTCTTAAGCTGTTGACCGCCGCCGATGCGATAGTTTTGGGGTCGCCCATATATTTTGATTCAGTTTCGGCCCAAACCAAGTTATTTATAGACCGCAGCAATTGCCTCCGCCCGGCCGATTTCACCGATCGAAATATTCAAAAATTCCGACCGCCTCTGTTGGCCGGAAAAAAGGGCGGTTTTGTGCTGGTGGCGGGCGACTATGGCAAATTTGATTCGGCTCTGAAAACGATGCGGGCTTTTTTCATTTGGGCCGGAATCGAAATCAGATTCGAATTAACTTATCAAACTAAAAGCTTGGAATTTGGCGAGGTGAGTAAGGACAGCGGTACTTTATTAAAGGCTTTTAATATGGGAAAGCTAATAGCCGAATCATAAAGACAACCACTACGCGTTAACCTTAACCACTGTATCGGCCCCGCTTGGTTTAGACGATATTTTGGCCAGGGCTCCAAGAACGCCCTCTTTGATATAGGGTTTGTAGATAACCCCATTTGCTTGTCCGATGTATTCTTCAAATTCATGCCTGATCGGTCCAACACATGATAATAATATTGCGGTCTCCGGAAAGTTTTTCTTGAGATAATCGATTGTTTTAGCAAAATCCATCAAACCCGGATGGCTGGCATCTAATATAACCAGGTCGCTGTCGAACATCTCGCCCTTGGCGATTAGTTCTTCTCCCCATTGCAGGATTTCGCATCGGGCGCCGAGTTTTTTAAATATTTCCGCTAAATCATCCGAGTACTTCCGATAAAAATCAATGATTGTAACGCGTTCGAAGTTTTTAATTATTGTTTTTTGAGCGCCATATATCGAATGCCCCAGACTTATCGGCAGCAAAACCGTAAACTCGGTGCCGATTCCCTCGATGCTTTTGACATGAATTTTCCCGCCATGATTTTCAACAATATTATTGCTGATAGAAAGACCAAGTCCTGTGCCCTTGGCTTTTTCCGGACCCCAGACTCCCTTGGTACTATAAAACGGATCGAATATTTTACCGAGGTTTTCCTTACTAATACCGATTCCGTTATCGGATATTTCTACATAAGCATTCTCGATATCGTGCCAGACGCTAATCGAGATAATGCCGTTTTCGGCGACAGCATGGATCGCGTTGATTAATATGTTGAGAAACACCTGCTGAAGCTGATTAGGCGAACCATAAATTAAAGGCGTATCATTATAATTGGTAATCAGGTGGATATTTTTATTCTTCAGTTCTTTGTTAATCAACCTGACAATATCCTTAAGGATTTGGGTGAGATTGACTTCTCCCATGCCCTCGCTGCCTTTGCGGCCGGAATATGAAAGAAGTGATTGAACCAATTCGGTTGCCTGATCCGCCGCCCTGACGGCATCGTCAAGCCCCTTCTTGAACAGCTCATTGTCATGGCTGTTGTTTTGCACCAGCGACAAATTACCGACAATACCGCAGAGCAAATTATTGAATTCGTGGGCAACACCGGCCGCTAAAACCCCGATGGCCGCCATTTTTTCCGATTGGATCACCTGCTCTTCGAGCCGTTTTTTCTCGGTTATATCAATGCTTACTCCATCGATACGCTTTATTGCGCCGGAACTATCAAGACCGGGTGATATTAACATTGATACAGTTTTCAATGAACCGTCGCGATGGATTATTTTTATTTCCATCGAGACTGGCGCTTTGGTCCGCATAAGTTCTTTAATTGATATCATTAACTGCGCCATTGATTCTTGAGTCGCTAATTCTCTGGGCAATAACGGATTATTCATCAATTCGTCCGCAGTATAACCAGTTAACCCCTCTACCGTGGGACTGACCAGCAATAGTTTATCGCTTTTAACATCGAAACTCCAGATCGTGACTGGGGCCGTTTCGATCAAGTTGCGGTATTTTTCCTCGGAGGCCCGGATTATTTCTTCGGACAATTTACTTTCGGTGATGTCCCGGATACTTTCAATCGCGCCGACAATATTGCCCCGTGAGTCGCGGAGCGGTGTGGCCACGCCCCTAAGATATACCTCTCGTCCCGCCAGAGAATCGATATAGGCTTCCGCGCAAATCATCTCATCCTGTTTGGTAATTGAGCTGTAATTGCGCGTTAACACATCCGAAGGCAGGAGGACGAGATCGATCAATATCGGGCGTTTTTTACCATAGAACGGCAGGGCGTATTCATAATCCCCTTTTCCGACAATATCGCAGGCGGCAACGCCGGTCATCTTTTCCATCGCTCGGTTCCATGCGATAACGACGCCATTTTTATCGATAACAAATGTGGCATCCGGCAGGAAATTGATTACATTGGCAAGTAGGCGCTCCGATTCGGCCAGGGCCTCTCTTGCCTGCTTCTCTTCGGTAATATCGTAATAAGAACCCAGTATCCCGATTACCTGGCCAGCGGTATCCATCAGAGGTGTTTTATTAATTCTAATAACCCGTTTGCGCCCATCGGGCAACGTCAGCGGTTCTTCATAGTCTAATTTGGGGGCGCCCGTTTCGATTACCAGGCGGTCGTCGGCATGATATTGATCGGCATGATCTTTCCAGCTCAACTCCGAATCGCTTTTGCCGACTACTTCCGATATCGAATTTAATCCCGTATCTTCGGCAAAGGCCCGGTTGCAGCCGAGATATTTCATATTAGTGTCTTTCCAGAAAACCCTCACTGGAATATTATCTAAAACTGTCCGGAGAATCTGGCGGGATTCACGCAGTTCTTTTTCGATATTTTTCCGGTCGGTTACATCGCTGGCAAATATCAGGCTGGCGGGTTTCCCTTCCCAAGAAATCTTTACTGCATTTACTTCAAGCCATTTAATTTGTTGATTCCGGCAAATTATCCGCAATTTATAATTGCTCGTTAATGGTAAACCTTCCGGGCGATTCCGATGCCTATGTAAAAACGTCTCGCGGTCATCCTGATAGATGTAATCGATGATGGGTTTTTCGATTAATTCCGACAACTCGCATCCGATTAGTTCGGCGCCTTTTACATTTGAAAATTTAATTACGTCACCCTGAGCGACCAGGATAGCTTCATTCGCGTTTTCTATCAAAATTCGATACTTTTCTTCGGAGGCCCGAAGTTTTTCCTCTATCCGTTTCTTGTCCGTAATGTCTCTTAAGACATTAAATAAGATATTCCTGCCCTTGTAAGGTATAACGCTTAGTGCGACATCAACTACGATCAGCTCCCCGGCGGCGTTAAATCGGGTCCATTCAAAACGATGACCGCCGTTTTCGATCGCCAGCTGTATCATCTTCTGCTCCACCTCGCTTGATAATTGGCCATCGGGCTGATATTTCGGCGCATATTGAGCCGGGTGTTGGCCTAATAAAGTTGCTTTATCCGCGAAACCAAGTAGCTTCAGCGCGGCTTCATTGCAATCAATATATACGCCATTATCAATGAGCAGAATCGGGTCGGCCGACCTATAAAACAGCTGTTTGAATCTGCTTTCATCTTTTAGACTTTCAATCTCCGGTCCTGCTAAATCTTCAGAATCTTCCAGTACCAGCGCGATTCGCGAAACGATGCCTTTCTTGAGATAGGTTGCTTTTCCTTTTAAACGGCAGGTCGTGATTAGTCCATCGCCCCTTCGTATTTCGGTAATCAGTTTGTCCGGGGATGGATTTGAATCGAACTGCGCCAGGAATAATTTAAACTGGTTTTGGTATCCCGAAACCAGAATGTCGATAAATTTAGTACCTATAATCTGGGATTTTTTAAACTTGAGCGATTCAAGCCAGGATAGATTGGCGTCAAGGACGAAACCGTTATCATCAATTAAGCAGCAGGGGATAGGTATACTCTCAAAGTTCAACTCATTTACCAAGTTGCCATCGCCAAATTGCGACTTGTAGGCATTGCGCTTTTTCGAAAAAAGATAAACTATAATTGCCGCGAGCAAAAGCGCGCCTGTTATTATCATCCCTATAACAAGATATTCTCGAGATATGTAAAATGAATCAATATTCATTACCAGTTTCTCTTGATCCGATTACCATGTGATACCCAACCGGCACAAAATTCCCAATTGCATAATTATTGACAAGAAAACTGTCACAAACCGTCTTTTTAAAAATCCATTTCGCCAAAAATAAGATACTCCAAATTTCATTTTTGCTATCAAACCAGGGTTTTCGGATTAATTGAAAACCCTTGATGGCTATCCACTATGGATGTTTCGGTAAATTATTGCGTTAATTTAGAATAACTTTACATGTCGATGCAACAAAACGTATCTTTTATAGACCAAATGGCAGAAATTCCGCCCCGTCGATTGTCGGGTGCAATTTTATTTGCCGGTATGAAGTATCTTTTGCCGATAGCCCCGAGCAGACTCCAGTTTTGCAGAGGCCCTTTTTTCCACAACTGGTGACAACGTATATGCCAGAATTTTATCGAAATATTCAAGGGCTTTCCGCCTATCCCCTTTAATGTAATAAGCTTGTCCCAAATAATATCCACAGATTACAAGATTATAGTTGTTTTGATTCCCTTTTCTAATCAATCCGTCCTGGATCGTTTCGAAAGCGGTAATCATTCCATCGGCATCGGACTCTGCCTGGCATATTGTCGCCTTAAGCCAAAGCACTTGGCGGCCATCCTGACCAGCCATAATAAGACTATCAATTAGCTGGTTTGCCTTATAGTATTTTTTCTGGCTATAGTATATCCAGCCAAGACTTAGAGCGGCGGATAGATTGCCATATTTTCCAAAAGCGACGGCCTTTTGAAGTTCGGCGATTCCCTGGTTTCGTTGGTCCGCCACAAACGGCAGACTTCGCAAAATCCCCAGTTTGGCCGAACGCAAATAATGAAAGAAACCCAGTCCCAGATAAGCATCATAAAATGTCGAATCAATTTCGGCTGTCCGGCCGAATAGCTTTCCTACTTTTAAACCGAGACTGAGCGTTTTAAACATGCTACCATGTTGGCCCTCCCAGACGGCTTTATAGCTGTAGGCCGTTCCCAGAAAAAACATCCCCCAGGGATCATCCGGCAGACTATCGAGATGTTTTTCCAGAGCACTGCATGATGAATCTATCATAGACATGAAATAGTCCTTGCGTATGTATGATTCGTCATCGGCCATTTCCATATACACGATTCCGGCCTTAACTATGGTTGCCGGCCAAAATTCCGGCGTTCGTTTAAGTATACTGTCGAGACATCGGAAAGCCTGTGTAAAACTATCAGCATAGGCATAATTAAGCGCTTTTTGAATAAGGGAATCCTGATACGGATTTGGTTGATAGACCGATTTCGCCCCCGAGGTAATAGCCAGTCCGATAACTAATAACGAGATAGCGATTGTCTTTAGTTGAAGCTTCATGCGGGTCAATATCGCAATCTTAGGATGCGTTGTCCATCAGTTTATATCGATGCTGTGCGATTTTTGCACTTTTATTCTCGTAACATGGATTTTGATTGTGGGGCTGAAAATCCTGTGTTTCGGGACAGTAAAAAAATTCTAGTGTTTCTAAATTAAATATCGAAAAACTTCTGACGAAATAACAAATAGGTATTCGTCGCTGACTTCGACCGGAACCATAATGGGTGGAGGAGCTATGGCAAACATCATCGTAATTGACGATGACAAAACTCTCCGAAAAAACCTCGCTTTTTATTTAAGAAGTCAGGGATATGATGTTGATATTGCTGAATCGGGCGAGGAGGGCGTTGAGAGGATAAAAGAAAAGTTTTACGATATCGTAATTACCGATTGTCGGATGGGGCAGATTTCGGGGCTTGAGTTGCTTAAAGCCACCCGTAAAATTCGTCCAGCCACGGATGTTGTCATTATTACCGGTTATGGCGATATCCCGATGGCGGTCGAGGCTATCCAGAACGGGGCCTGCGATTTTTTAAGCAAGCCTTTTGAATACGCTAAACTGCTTGATATTATCGAGAGAGCATTGTCCAATCGCGAAACAAAGGTTGTGGATAAGGACAATAAATACGAACGGATTATCACCAAATCCCAGAAAATGACGGATATTTTGGATTTGATTGCCAAAGCCGCCGATACATCGGTGGCCGTGCTTATCGAAGGCGAGCCGGGTACCGGTAAAGAGCTGGTAGCCCGTTCGATTCACGCCCGATCATGCCGCCGGGAAAAAGCTTTTGTGACGATCGAAAGCAGTACTCTTGATGAACAGGAGCTTCGTCAGGAATTATTTGGAAATTGGGACGAAAAAGAAAATGCCGACCCAGGTGGATTGGCCAAAGCAGACGGCGGTACGCTGTTTATCCGCGATATCGAAAGGCTGTCGCCAAACTTGCAGGCCCGTTTGCTGCATTTTATGCAGGATGGCTTTTTTACCACGCCGGAAAATTTCCAAAAAATTAAATCGGATGTTCGCATCATCTGTTCGAGCACAAAGAGCTTGAAAAAGATGGCCGCGGCTGGTAGTTTCCGCGAAGATTTATTCTATGCGATCAATATCATGCCGATTTATATCCCGCCTTTACGCAATCGGGTGGCGGATATTTTCCCATTAGTCAGCCATTTCCTCGAAAAGTATTCGGCCAAATTTAACAAGGATATCAAAGCTTTATCACCGGATGTTTTAGCCTGGATGCAGACTCATCAGTGGCCGGGCAATGTCGCCGAACTCGAAAACGTGATTGCGCGCGCAACGGCATTAGCAACTACCGAGTTCATCGATGAATCGCTGATATTTACATTACCGAAAGACACCCCTGCCAGCGAGGAAGGGCCCGGATTCTTGAACCTGACCCTGCGCGACAATCAGAAAACCTTGATTTTAAAAGCGCTTCGCCAGAATAGCGGTAATTTCTCGCGCACCGCCCAACAGTTGGGAATTTCCCGTACAACCCTGTGGCGGCGAATGAAAAAATTCCAGATTGATGAACCTGTCGATGAAAGGACAGCGACAGAATCATAGGTATTTACGAATTTGATTTTTAATAAAGGCGATCGGCAAGGGTCGCCTTTTTTATTCTTTTAATTGCGGGCGCCATGGACGATACCCCGACAGGGAAAAATTTCAATACGCATATGTTAAAAAAGGCGGTCCCGATTTTCCGGAAACGCCTTTCAAATTTTAAATCACTATCTATATTACAATCGTAATTTCCCGATAAACTCGTCAACCTCGGGCGACCCGCCTTGAAATATCAGATAACCATCAAACGGCTCGCGTTCGGTGATCTCGCCGGCAAAAGGAGTTAACATGAGCTCTTTGACTTTATCAAGATCATGGCTATGGCCCAGCGCCCAACCCAATTTCACATAGGCAACTTCAGGGAGCATATTTCCGGCGGGGACCACCCCCAGATGCATTAAATCGCGGCCGGTATCGTAAACGAACATCTGAACATAACCCCAGAGGGTCTGGACTGTCATATATACGGCCACTCCTTTTTTAACCGCGTTTTTCAGCGGTTCATAGAGCGGCTTGTTGACATGACCCAATCCGGTACCGGCGATAACGATTCCCTTATAGCCATTATCAACTAAGCTATCAATAATATCCGGCTTCATGTTTGGATAGTAATAAACGATGCTAACTCGGTCATCAAACGCGGTATCAATTTTAATCTCACGGTCGTTACGTCTGTGTTTATAATCGGTTTTAATGGGAGTCATTTTACCTGGTTCGACCATCGCTAAAGGAACATCGCCGATTGTTCGGAATGTCGAACGATAGGAAGAATGCATTTTCCGTACTCTTGTACCCCGATGAAGCAGATTGTATTTATCCGAAGTTGGGCCAAACATACAAACCATGACCTCGGCAATATCGGCATGGGCCGCAGTCCAGACAGCGCAACGAAGATTGAAAGCGGCATCCGATGACGGCCTATCCGATGAGCGCTGCGAACCGACCATTACAATCGGCACGGGGGAATTTTGCACCATAAACGACAAAATACCGGCGGTGTGATGCATGGTATCGGTGCCGTGTCCGATCACTATGCCGCTGACGCCGTTTTTCACCTCGCGGCCAATAGCCTCGCCCAGACAGATCCATTGTTCCGGTCCCATATTTTCGCTAAAAATCCCGAACAGCTTTTCAGTTTTGAGATTACAGATATCCGCCAACTCCGGCACGGCGCCATATAATTCGCCCGGACTAAAAGCCGGGATAACCGCGCCGGTACGATAATCGAGTCTTGATGCTATCGTGCCGCCTGTCCCTAAAAGCGTCACGTTTGGTTTTTCGGGATCACTGGGGAAATCTTTTTCGGGAATCTTATAGTGAGCCTCTTTATAGCCGATCTCTTTTGCTTCTTTTATTGATGTCGCCAGAACGCCGATATTGTAGCCATTGTGCATTTTAAGCACAATATGACGGTCATTGGCGGTTTCCGAACGGGGCAAGATTACGCCCTTAAACGATCCCTTATCTGTAGTTATTTCCACGTCGGACCACACCCGGACTCCAAGTTCTTTCAGCCTGGCGAGAGCAAGTCCTTTATACCCCTTGAAAGAGGCTGAATCATTTGCGTTATTTTCAGATTTTGCCATTTTTTCCGCCGTTATTGGGATGCTTTTTGGGAAATTTCCCGATATAGAGATGCGCCATCAAGTCGATTGGCGTATTTATTTTTCACCTGGCCGCAGATAAACTCAATCCGCTTGACATTATCGCGAAAAACGCCATCAGATGTCTCTTCTATCAGAGATTTTATCGTGGTTTGCACTTCGGGGCTCTTAATATCTACTAAACCATAATTCAAGATAAGTTGATCGATAGTTTCACTGCAACCGGCGGCTATCTTTTTAAAAATCTCGAACAATGCATCTTTGGAAATACCGCCAGATTTATAAGCCTCGAAAACCTTCACGAACTCGCCGTTATAGACCCTAAGATTTTCCCGGTCTTTTATATTAAGATTCTTAATCGCGCTCCAGATCAATTCCGGCGATAATTTTAGCTTTTTGTAAATGTTTTCGAACGCCTCCAAGTATGGCGATACGATAACTTTCATAACTATCGACTCCGGTACGCCCGCTTTTATGAGCCGTTCTTCTATTTTATAAGCCGGTTCGGGCAATTCGGCGCGTAACCGGGAAATCCAATCTTTGGTAATCTCGACCGGTGGGCTGTCCGTATCGGGATACATTCTGTCTGCCCCGGGAAGAATTCGCTCAAAACCGGTAGTGCCGTCCGCGTGCGCCTGACGGGTTTCATTCGGAACGCCCTTGGTCGCTTCGATCGCGCGAATCTTGATTTCCGATAGCGCCGTTTGAACATCGGCAGCCGGCCCCCAAACCACTACTATTGCATCCGTATACTTGCAATCGCAAGTTTTCCGAATCAGTTGCCAGTCATCGGCCGTAAAGCCTGCCATAAATGGGATGTCGCTGACCGCGAGATTCGGTTTGTCATCCAAACAGGCGATTACCTGAATCCTTCCCGATAGCTCATCGGTGAAAGTTTGTCCGGGCTGCATCGGCCAGCTTAATACTCCTGCGAAGCCATCGATTTTTATCCCTTTTACCGACCACCCTTTTTCAAGAGCTTTCCGAATTATGGGAATCTTGGTATTTTGAAATACAGGGGCCAGGTCTATTTTTTCGCCATGAACGGTTTTGTCGTTAATACCGCGCAGGCGGAGGGCCTCTTTGATTTGTAGCAGCGCCGCCTGACGCTCAGCCTCGATACCGGTTAGCTTTTCGATCATCCAGGTTTGTGGAACGCCTTTGATTTCGGCACGTTGTCCGCCCGTGATCGATACGTTAACATCCTGTCGAACCGAACCTATCCCGCGACGAACCAACCCCGATGCCTTCAGTATCCGTCCCAGAAGCTCATTGACTTCCATCGCCTCCCGCGGGGTCTGCATATCCGGCCCGGTGATAACCTCCAGAAGCGGCATCGAAAGTCTGTCGGTGCGGAACACGATATCGTGCCCTTTGTCGGAAATTTCCCGGCAGGCGTCTTCCTCGAGACAGAGATGAGTAATCGAAATCTTTCGGCCTTTATAGGGTACCCAGCCATCTACACCGACAATGGCAGTGCGTTGAAATCCGGTGGGGATTGAACCATCGAGATACTGTTTACGCGAGACGTGAAGTTCATCGACGACGGCGCAGTTTAGAAGCATCGCCAGCTTGAACGCGATATCCAGCGCTTGAGCGTTAATAGGAAATGGCGGTGTATCGTCCATTTCGTAAGTGCAGGCGTTATCTCGATAGAGTTGATAAATAACGTTTTTCTTGGTTTTAAATTCCATCAAGGCGGTACCGTCGTATTCGCCGAGCTCAGAGAGGGTTGGGCGCATATGGCGGATAATTTCGCCTTCGGGTTTGTCGTTGCGATAATAGGCGGGGCAGCGGCAGAACAGTTTTCTTTGGGTTAACAGCTGCTGATGGATTTCCAGGCCGCATTTAAAGCCCATTTCGCGGTATTTATTTTCGGATTCGCTAATTGCAATCACCTCCACACAAGACCAAAAGTCAAATTATCATAGTCTTATAAGATATACAATTTTTTCGGGTTGTAAAGGAGAAAGGGGCGGCGTTTTTGAAGCTGGCGTATTGCCAAGCGTATCAGTTGGTTAGCTGTATATTCCAGTCACAAGAAAGCAGAGATGCTACCTCCAGCCGATATTTAGCCAGGTGGATTCATTATTGCGGGTATCGATACTATGGAGCATGGTGGGTGAGCGGCAGTTCTGCGTTCATTCTGACGGATCTTGGTCCAGCAGAGGCTTACGATTTAATATATTCACTTGCCCATTGGGGATATTTGTTATAAACTGACATCGGTTTTAGAAATCAGGTGTTTCGATGTTTTGAAGGAAGGCTGATATGAAATGTATTATTATCGCATTCTTGGCCGCGATTTTCATTTATACTGCTTCATTCGGTCAGACAAGAATATTGGAACCTGTTGGCGATACCATTGATACAATATTTGTAACTATTTTTTCCGATTATCCCGAATTGCTACCAGTTGTCAATAATTATAGGCTTTATGAATATAGCGAATTTAACCCGTTTCCGCCAGATTACATAAAGCCCGAATATAAAAGCGTATTAGACTGGTTAAAAGTATTAAAACCTAAAAATTCCCAAGACACCTTCGGAACTTACGTTAAGGTGTGGGAATTAAATTCCCAAAACAAATATGCCTTAACCAATGGCAATCATGGCGAGCAAAAATTTGTGGCGATAAAACCAGATACGGTAGAATGGCTTTATGGGTCAGCTTATAACGTTTGGGACATGGTAACTCCTTCTGGCGTTTACATCTGGAGTCTAGTCTTTGAAAAGAATGGCGATATTACTAGTTTAGGCTACGGTTCTTTGACCTATATTAAAAATCCTGATACATCATCGTTATCTTTAACAAAATTTATTAGATCGAAACGCCATGTTATATCGATTACTAGCCGGAAATATTGGAAAAATAAAAACATTCGCTTTGAATGTGAATATGATAATCTAAGAGATTTTAAAAACCATAAGCCATCCAGCATATACGAATATGACAAAGATGGGAATGAAATTAAGCGTGAATTTTTAAACAACAAAGACTAGTAGTTTCTTTTATCATATCCCACATCCAAGCAATATCGTAATCCAGCCGGAATTTCCAGACTATAATCCCGCTTAATTGCAACGAAGCATTTTTATAGCCTCCTTGCGTCCGCGCCAGACCGCTTTTGGTTTCCTACCCTGCGCCGATGTAAAGTTATCATAACACCGTATCCCTGTATGGGGGGATACCATCTCCCTTCCCTTTTCCAACCAATTTTCATTTACGCCTTGACTTTCGCGTGCGTGTAAACGATAATTAGCCCTGTTTTAAATAAATCGAAGTGGGCCGAGGGGCTTTGGCCATAGTACCCGGAGAAAATAATGAGCCTTTTTGACAAATGTAAAAGTTTTACGGCAGCCAAGGAAGTTGAAAAAGCCGGTTATTATCCTTACTTCCGAGCAATTGCATCCGGTTCCGATAATGAAGTGATAATTGGGGGCCGCAAGGTAATCATGATCGGCTCCAATAATTATCTGGGCTTAACCAATCATCCCAAGGTTATCGAGCGAATTCATCAAGCGGTCGATAAATACGGTTCCAGTTGCACCGGATCGCGTTTTCTCAACGGCACGCTCGATATTCATGTCGAACTCGAGGAAAAACTGGCCCAATTTATGCAAACGGAATCCGCCTTAGTATATTCTACCGGATTTCAAACTAATCTGGGCGCGATTTCGACAATTGTAGGCAAATCCGATTATATCCTGGCCGACCGCTCCGACCATGCTTCCATTGTCGATGGCTGTCGGTTGTCATTTGGCAGTACGATTAAATATAAACATAACGATATGGACGACCTCGAACGAGTATTACGCAAAGTCCCTAAAGATGCCGGTAAGCTTATTGTCACCGATGGCGTTTTTTCTATGGAAGGCGATATCGTGAATCTTCCCAGATTGGTGGAATTAGCCGGTATCTACGATGCCCAGATTTTGGTCGATGATGCTCATTCTATCGGAGTGCTGGGCGACCATGGCCGCGGTACCGCCGAACATTTCCACCTTCAGGATAAAGTCGATATGGTGATGGGGACTTTCTCGAAATCGTTCGCGTCAATCGGTGGATATATCGCCGCCAGCGAGGATGTAATCCATTATATCAAGCATTTTTCTCGTCCTCTGATATTTTCGGCGTCCCCGCCTCCGGCCGCCGTGGCCGCCGTGTTGGCATCGCTGGAAATCATAGAAAGCGAACCGGAACGCCGTACCCGCCTTTGGGAAATCACTAACAGGATGCACAGGGAATATAAAGCGATGGGTTTCAACCTTGGCGCCACACAAACCCCGATTATCCCGATTTATATTGGCGATGACCAGAAGACGTTTATGTTCTGGAAAGAACTTACCGATGCCGGTCTGTTCACAAATCCAATTGTTTCTCCCGCCGTGCCTCCCGGTCAAGCCCTGATACGCACCAGCTATACTGCAAATCATACTGATGAGCAAATGGATAGGGTTCTCGAAATATTCTATAAAATCGGGAAGAAACTGGGAATAATTTAAGGGTTGGGAATTGAGCCTCTATCAAATCAAAGAAGCCATCGATAAGGCTGGTATTAACGATTTTATCAAAGTACCTTTTAATCTTTATCGCCACGATAAATATTGGGTGCCCCAGCTAATTTCCGAAAGTCGCAAATTTTTTAACCGCAAAATCAACCCATTTTTTCTCCATTCCGAGGCCAAATTTTTTGTCGCTTATCAAGATAATAAGCCAATCGGCCGAATTGCCGGAATAATCAACAATCGGCATAATCAAGTACATGAAGAGAAAATTGGTTTTTTCGGCTTTTTCGAATGCCCCAACGATATTGGGTTGGCCGAAGAGCTTTATAATACCGCCGCGTCTTATTTAAAAACAGCCGGCCTCACCGCCATGCGCGGGCCGGCCAATTACTCCTCCAACGATGATTGGGGATTCTTGGCCGAAGGCTTCAATAGTTCGCCGGTTTTCCAGATGCCTTACAATCCGCCATATTATCTGGAACTGGCGGAAAAATGCGGTTTCGCCAAGTGCAAAGACTTGCTGGCATATTGGATTGACAACACGATTCCGCTTCCCGAAAAAGCCATCAAGATCGCGGAATTGATTCGCAAAAGAGAAAATATTCAGGTTCGTCAAATTGATTTGAAGCATCTCGAAAGTGAATTAAATTATGTCCGGCAGATTTATAATGCCGCCTGGAGCAAAAATTGGGGTTTTGTACCGCTTACCGAGGAAGAGCTTATGCATACGGCCGACGATCTTCGCAAAATTCTTGACCCCCATATCGTGTTTCTGGCGTTTGTCAATGGCGAACCTGCCGGTATGTCGCTATCGATGCCCGATTACAATATCGTTTTTAAGAAAATGAATGGACGGATGTTTGCTTTTGGAATTTTTAAGTTTCTCTGGCACACCAAAATTGTCCATACCATTAACGGCGCCCGAATTATGGCGATGGGAATCGTTCCCAAATTCCAGAAATTAGGCCTCGACACTATTTTCTATCTGGATACTTACCGCAACGGTATCGCCAACGGATACTATTGGGGTGAGATGTCATGGATTTTAGAGGACAATCAGATGTTTAATCGGGCCGCCCAGATGATGGGAACAAAACCTTATAAACGCTATCGCCTCTACGAAAAACCGCTATAATCCGCCCAATAGAACCTTAGTTACTACATATATATACCTAAAT
>CAZTNJ010000004.1:0-41950 GCA_964614835.1 uncultured Ignavibacteria bacterium
CGAATAGTTGATACATCCGATTATTTGAAGAGCCTGGTGAAAATCATAGGCGCGGTGTCGCATCATGGAAACACGATAATAGTTGGACGCGGGGCGAATTTTATATTGGGACAAAAACGGGGATTTCATGTCCGAGTAGTTGCCGAAAGCGAATTTCGGATAAATTCATTGATGACGCGGCAGGGGATTTTCAGGTCAGAAGCCCAGGAAGAAATCGCGCGTAACGATGAGCAACGGCGTAAGTTTATTAAAAGCGATTTTGGTAAAGACATAGACAATCCGCAGGAATACGACCTGATGATTAACAGCACATTTTTGAGTCCGGAGCAGGTCGCGAAACTAATATTCCATGCCTATCCCCTGAAGCAGTTAGAGGAAAAGTCTACCGCCTGACGGAACTTCAAATGGATTTGACCTACAGATGTAAATTCTAAAGGCGGAATTGGCTTATGTCGTATTTAATTTACGTGAAGTATGATCGACTTTCTAAAATTCGGGCACAAATGTCATGCCCCAATGGCTCAAAGGCGAATGCGATTCGCGCCAATTCGGGATAAACATCCTATTCGAGAATATTATTTTACTTTTCGAGTGTTCTTGATAGCCATTTAGTCAAAAGCGATATAATATAGGCGGCACAGCTGATAATGATAATGGTTGCGCCGGAGGTAATGTTGTAGATTTCGGAAAGTATTAGGCCGGAGGTCGTAAATACAATACCGAGGATTACGGAATATATCATCATTTTTCTAAGGTTGTGGCTGAACTGGATGGTAATCGCCGCCGGGATAGTTAAAAGGGCAATCACAAGGATGATGCCGACGACACGAATTAAAATCACGACTGTCAGGGCAATCATACATAATATAAGGATGTTGAGGAAGGCTACCGGTAGACCGGAAACCTGGGCGTATTCTTCATCGAAAGTGAGGGCCTGTAATTCTTTAAATAGAAGGCCGACGGTTATGATTATAATGATATCAAGAACAACCATCAAGTAAAGGTCATAAGTTGGTACGGTGAGGATATTGCCAAACAGGTAGCTCATCAAGTTAGGCGCATAGCCGGGGGTTTTTTCGATGAGAACAATCCCGATAGCCATCCCCATAGCCCACATGATACCGATGAGGGTATCTTCGAGTTGACGGGCTTTCTGGCGAATCAGGGCGATACCTCCGGCCCCGGCCAACGAAAATATCACCGCCCCGATAATGGGATTGAACCCTAAAAAGTAGCCAAGTCCAATTCCGCCGTAAGCGGTATGAGATATTCCGCCGGCAATAAAGACAATCCGTTTGACAACTACATAAGCGCCGATAATACCGCAGGCCACGCTGGCCAGAATACCGGCAATAAGGGCGTGGCGGAGAAAATCGTATTGCCAAAGGTCTCGGGCAATATCAAGCATGAATATCCCCTTCGTGGTCATGATCGGGTAAAACCCGATGCGGTGTGCCATGGGCGATTAAATCCACCGGGCAGCCGTATACGGATTCCATTACAGAAGGAAGGATTTCCTTGGAACCATGATGGAATAGTTTGCGATTAAGGCAGGCCAGGTTTTTTACCTGGCGAGAGACAACACCTATATCATGAGAGACAAGGATAATTGTCATATCTTTTGAAAGGTTAGCCAGCAATTCATAGAGGTTTTGTTCGGCCTGATAATCGACACTGGCAGTAGGCTCATCAAGAAGCAGAATTTTCGGTTGACCCGCGAGCGCTCGAGCCACCATCACCCGCTGGATTTGCCCGCCCGATAATTTACCGAGCTGACGCTTGCGTAAATCGGCAATCCCGACAAAACCAAGCGATTCAATCGCTCTGGTTTTATCTTCCTTGGAATATCGCCGGAACATCGCGCTTTTATTGAGCCGACCCATTAAAACAACATCCATGACATCGATAGGATAAAATCTTTCGAATTGGGCGACCTGCGGCACGTAACCGATTATCGGGCGAGCTTTCTGGGGTGAATCGCCGTGGATTGTCACTTTGCCGGATGTCGGTTGAATAAGACCGAGGATAGTTTTCAAGATTGTGGTTTTGCCGCCGCCATTGGGGCCGATTATACCTACATAGTCTCCTTGCTCAATCGTGAAATTGATGTTATCGAGCGCGACTATCGAATCGTATTTCACGGTAACACGATCGAATACGATTGCTTTGGTATCGGGCATTTTGTTGGCCTTATTTAAAAGAGGTGGCGATTTTTCGAGCGATCTGACCCATATTATCAAGAAACTGCCCGTTTAAAGGATCGATATATTCAACTTTTCCGCCGATTTCGCGGGCTACGACTTTGGCGCTTTCAGAATTAAACTGCGGCGAGGCGAATACGGTTCGGATAGTCTGGGCTTTGGCCAGGTTGACCAGATTTTTGATATCGGCGGCGGATGGTTCTTTGCCTTCGGCCTCAATAGACAACTCATTCAAATTATAATCGCGAGCAAAATATCCCCAGGCGGGATGAAGCACGATGAAAGTACGTTTGGGAGAGTCTTTAAGCATCGTCAAAATCGTTGCATCAAGTGAATCGAGCTTAGTTTTATATGAAGCGGCGTTTTTTAGGTATTCGGATTTATGCATTGAATCGATCGCGATTAGTCCTTCGGCGATGTTATCAATCATGATTCGGGCGTTGCGAACCGAATTCCAGATATGCGGGTCGCGCAGGCCATTGTTGTGACCACCATGGTTCTCTTTGGCTTTTTCGGTATCACGCATATTCAAAAGCTCGATTCCTTTCGAGCAATCGACTATTAACAAATGCGAATTAATTGAGGTCATTTTGCCCATCAGATTAATTTCGAAATCCAGGTCGGTGCCTATTTTAAAATAGGCTTTGGCGCGGCTAAGTTGCTTCATCTGGCCGGGGGTGGGTTCATAGATTTCGGGGCTGGAATTAGGCGGGACCATTTCGATGATATCGACATAATCGCCACCGACATTTCGCACGAATTCGACCTGTGGTAGAATTGAAACTGCTACGCTTATTTTATCCTGGGAATACGAAGGCGCCACCAGAACAAACATCAGCGCTATGATAAATAAACAAGTTAGCTTGTTGGATTCTCGCATCTATCAGGCTCCCACAGTCATTTTTTTAACGTATAGCGATGGCGAACTCAGATTATCATAGTAAGCGATATCATCGCAAACGGCCAGCAATCCGCTCAAGATATCGTCGGCACTGCCGCCAACAGTAACATCAGCAACCGGCCGTATTTTCTTGCCATTTTCCACCAGGATACCGTTGATACCGGCGGAATATTGGCCGTTTACCGCTTGAAGACCCCAGCCGCTGGCCATTTCGACAATGATTCCTTTGCGACAGTTGGCTATGACATCATCAATTTTGCTTGTCCCGGGAGCGATATAGAAGTTGCTAACGGCGATTCCGGGGAGCGCCGCGTAATAATCGCGATGGGCCGAGCCGGTTGACGCGGTGCCGGCTTTGGCGGCAGTACGGCTATCATACAAAAATCCTTTTAAAACCCCGTTTTCGATAAGGGCTTGTTTGGATGGAACAACTCCTTCATCGTCGGCGGGGCAGCTTCCCGTACCCCAGGGCATAAGGGGATCATCGTATACGGTTAACAAATCGGCGGCTACTTTCTTGCCGGTTTTGCCTTCAAGAAATGAAGAGCCGGTAAAAGCGTTATCCCCATTGAGGGCTTCGGCTAACCCTCGTAGGATAGAATAGGCGGCTCGGGGAGCGAAAATGATTTCATAGTCGCCGGAACCAACAGGGCGTCCGCCGATAAGGCGTAGGGCTCTTCCGGCGATTATATCGACTATTTTATCTGGCGCGGGAAGGTTATCGAAACGACGCACCCAGAGTTGCCCTTCGCCGGGGAACATCTGGCCCCCTTTGACCGCAACCAGCGACAAACCGATACCATAGGATGTTAAATCGAAAGTAACATTGACGCCTTTGGTGTTGGCGATTGTTTTGGTGGTGACGAATTCATAATAGGTGATACCGTTAGATTTGGCGATAACCGGGTCGTAATCAAACGCCAGTTTTTCCAAAGATAAGATATAGTCGATTTTGGAATCAATCGTATTTTGGGCATATTCGGGAGCATTTATCTGCAAATCAGATGGCACCTTTTGTTGTGATGGCAAGACCGCGTATTTATCTTCGCTGACTTTGGAACCGAGGTTACGTAACCCTGCGATTAATTTATCAATCGCCATATCGGAAAAATCGGTCGTGTGGGCGAAAGCCATTTTTCCGGATGAGAAATAGCGAATAGCCAAGCCGGACGGAGCGGCTTTATTTATGGAATCGACTTTGCTATCGCGCACAGTCACTTTCATGGTGGTTTCCGATTGCAGATAAACTTCGGCCATATCGGCGCCAGCTCGCAGGCATTTTTCCAATGTTTTATCTATAAGTTCCATAAAGCCTCCTATTCCGATCCGCCAACAGTTATGCCGCGATTAACCCGAACTGTGGGCACACCGGCGGTTACCGCCGCCCATTGGTCATCTTTGCCACACCAACCTACACCGACATCGAGGTCATCCGCAACAGCATCGATATTGGTAAGCACATCGATACCTCGGCCAATTAAAGTTGCTCCGGCTACCGGTGATGTGACTTTGCCGTTTTCAATAAGGTACGCTTCGCGCACCACGAAATTAAACTGGCCGGAGATAGTATCAACTTCACCGCCGGAAAGTCCCTTAACATAAAGCCCTTTGCGGGTGGAAGCAATAATATCATCGTGCTTGGATGTTCCATTATCGAGAAATGTGTTGGTCATCCGAGGAATCGGATAATAGTCGAACGATTGACGGCGACCGTTGCCGGTGGGTTCCATTTTAAGCATCCGCGCCGAAATCAAATCGAGCATGAAGCCCTGCAAGATACCGTTTTCAATAAGCACATTCCGTTTTCCGGGAGTGCCTTCGTCATCAAACTCGGTTGTTCCGCGGGCGTTTTTCCAGGTGGAATCATCGACCATAGTTACAAGGCTGGAAGCCACTTTCTTGCCTATTTTATCCGAATAAATGGAAGTGCCGCGATAGATAACATCCCCTTCCAGGCCGTGCCCTACAGCTTCATGGATTAGGACGCCGCCCCAACCGCAATTAACAACTACCGGCATCATGCCGGATGGGGATGGCTTGGCGTCGAGCATAATAACCGCTTCCTGGGCCGCTTCCAGGGCGGCATTATTGAGAACATTATTGTCGAAAAATTCAAAACCTTGGCGGGCCGAAATTCGGGAGCGACCTTTATGGCGGATGCCTTCGCGTTCGGCAAGAACCTCGATAACCACCCAGATAAGGGGCAACTCGTTTTCGATTCTAAGGCCGCTGGAATTGGCGATTGTCCTTTTTTTGGTTTCATCGTAATAGGTTATATCGACCTGACGAATATACGGGCTGAAACTTCGAGCGGCGGCCTCGGCCTCGGCGACAAGCTCCATCTTGCGTTTTTCGGGGATGCTGTCAATTGGGACTTTTACCGGACAATAAGCGGGGGATTTGGAATTGACAGGCTCACCGAACTTAGGAGTATTGCCGCCGGAAGCTATATACGCGGCGGCCGCGGCGGCTTCGAGAGTTTTGGGGATATCTTTACCATTTATATAGGCATAACCGTTGCGATCGCCATCGACGGTACGGACACCGATACCGGAGGAGATACCGACGGTAGCATCGGTAAAGGCATGTTCGCTCATGGTAAAAGCCAGCGAACTGACTTCTTCGGCGTAGATTTCGGCGAAGTTGCCGCCTCGGGCAAGAGCCTTATCGAGGATTGTCTTAATCTGGCGCTCATCCATGACGGCCTGGACCGTGGGTGAACAACCCGAATCGGCCAATAGGCTAAGAATAGTCGGGGTTAAAAGGGCGGTCGCCGAAACGGACGCTGTTTTTTTAAGGAAGTCTCGGCGGCCTAATTTGCTGTCAAATATTTCCATAAGCACCTCTTAGTTTTCCTTAGCATGGCGGAGGTAATCGGTTGGTCGGTGAGGTTATCAACGAGTTGGAATAGGATGCCGCCGTTTTTTGTTGACATATTCATTAGATACCATGATATTTTATAAATAAGAGAATTCATTATCAAGCGGTTATTTTGCCATGGAGGCTTTAATCGACTGAATGTTTCCAAAACTCAAAAAGAATTTAGAAATATCCGAACAGGATTTGGCCGGAATCAGGGCCTATATTGTTAAAGACCCGTCAACCGGCAAATTTTTTAAGTTTCGCGATAAGGAATATTATATCGCGACGCTTTTCGATGGAGTAACCAGTTTCGAAGAGATAACCGCGAAATTTAAAGAGAAGTTCAATATTGAGCTTCCGGCGGAACAGGTCGAACAGTTTGCCAATCAGATGAAGGCAATGGGATTGCTGATTGGCTCCGGTGAATCGGAAATGCCCGTTCCGCTTAAACCGAAACGATCTATTTGGGGGAGGCTGTTATTTATCAAGGTTAAGGCGTTTGATCCGCACAGGTTAATAGAAAGTTCATATAAATACGTTCGACCGTTCTATACCAGAACGGCGATTTATGTATACGCGGCGATGGCTATAATCGCGGCGATGCTTACTTTGACGAATATCGAAAGTTTGAAAACGCAGGCTGAAACGTTTTTCGTGGCGGAAATCATTCCCTTAATCTGGATAACGATTTTTATAGTGACGCTGATTCACGAGTTATCGCATACTTATGCTTGCCGGATAAACGGCGGCAAAGTTACGGATATGGGGTTTTTGTTGCTTTACTTTCAACCCTGTTTTTACAGCAATGTCTCGGATGCTTACATGTTTCCGGATAAACGCAAGCGGATAGAGGTAACGATAGCGGGTATTATCAGCCAGATAGCGGTTTGGGCCCTGGCGACATTTGTCTGGCGGGTGACATCGCAGGACAATTGGATAAACAGCATGGCGTTTATTATAATCGCCCTGTCGTTAATAGCGATAACTTTTAATTTCAATCCGCTTTTGAAACTTGATGGATACTATTTTTTAGTAGATTATTGGGATATTCCGAATTTGCGGCAGAAGGCATTTTTATATATCCGGCAGAAAATCTTAGGGTTGACCGAAGCAGAGACGCCATTGGATGCAAATCCACGCGAGAAAAAAATATATCGTTGTTACGGCACGGCGTCGCTTTTATATTCGGGATTGCTGTTGGGATACATCGTTTATAGGGTCGGGAAATTCATAAATGATAAAATTGGCGGATTTGGTGTGGCGTTATTGGCGCTTATTATACTATATTTAAGCTATGATGCTTTGCAGAAAGGCAAGATATTCAAGGTTATTTATGATCAAAGGGGCGAGATTATGAAACCCCGCCGGTTGATGATATACGGAGTGGTCGCGATTTTAATCCTGGTTGCCCTATTGGTGGTCCATTACCCAATGAGGGTCACTAATGAATGTATTTCTATCCCTTTAGAACGGATTTGCCTCGAAACCGAGGTCACTACCGGGTTGATTGAGTTGTATGTGGAACGGGGTAACGAAGAAAAATCGCTGAAAAAGTTCAAGCTGGCAAATCAGGAATACGCAATCATGTCAATTCTTCCGGCGTTGAAAGTCGGCGATAAGGTAAAGAAGGGCGATTTAATCGCCCATATCAACTCGAACGTAGTCGAAACGGATAGACTTGACCGATTGGCGAACGTACAACGGCAAAAAGAGCAATTGGCGATGCTCGAAAGGGGGCCGCGTAAGGAGGAAATCAAACAAACTCAAGATTTGATTAACCAGGAACGGGTTAAGTTGGAGAAGGCTACAATCGATTTGAATCGCGCGGAAAGTCTTCATACGATGGGCGGGATATCATCGGATGAATTGGAAAACAAAAGATCGTACGCGCAGGTTTTACAATCAGGGTTAGATTATTATACCAATCAGCTTAAGCTGCTCGAAAATGGATTTAGACCTGAATCGATCGATATGGCCAAAGCCCAATTGGAACAACTTGACGCGAAAGTAAAACATTCGGAAAGCCAGATAGGTGAAACCAGAATCGAATCGCCATTCGATGGCACGGTGACTATGGTTAATCAAAATAACATAATCATATCGGTAGCCCGCACAGACACGATACGGGCGCGAATTTATGTGCCTGAAAAAGAGATATCGGTGGTGAAAACCGGCAATCCGGTAAAGCTGAAAGTAAGGTCTTTTCCCTATCTGACATTCAGCGGAGTCGTAACCAAGATCGATCCTCTGGTTGTGGATGAAACGGATAAACATCGGGTAATAATGGTAACCGCCAATATCGCGAATCAAGATGAAATGCTTCTTCCCGGAATGACCGGGAAGGCGAAAATTTATTGCGGAAGCTGGCCGATTTATAGGCTGATTATGTGGCGTCTGGTAAGGTATATCAGAGTTGAGTTCTGGTCGTGGTGGTAGGCTGATAAGTTTAAATATTAACAAACTTCAAAGAATCGTTCATAGAAAGATATGAAAATAATTTATAAACTTTGTCGCAAACAGGACTTGATTCCGGCTTTCAGGATGATAAAAGTTTCCCTTAATAACCTTCGTAAAACAACCGGCAAAGAAATCCTTCGCTACCGTTTAAGGAAGCTTTATGAAGTGGAACATATGTACGCCACCGATAAAAAGACATTCTGGTGCGCCTGGGCAGGTAAGAACATAATCGGATTCGCGGCGGCGTTGCGGCGAGGAAAACAATGGTATCTGGGATTTTTGTTCACTCATCCCAAATATCAAGATAAAGGCGTAGGGCGGCAGTTATTAGAAAAGGTTTGGCGAGAAGCCCCCGGGATGACACATTCGCTGGCGACATTCGCTTATAATATGCAGGCGGTCGGGATATACGGCAAGTTCGGGATGGCACCCCTGTGCACTCTTCCGATGATGGAATGCAAACTGGACAGGTTAGTATTGATGGAACCGACCGGTTTGAAAGCACGCGAAAAGCTCACCAATGCCGATTTTGCTTGGATAAATGAACTGGAAACGAGAATAAGGGGCTATAATCGTCCTCGGGAATGGAAATTCTGGCGGAATTTTGACGCCACCAAGATATTTGTTTTTGAACATAAAGGTAAAAGAGTCGGTTATAGTATGGTTTATAAAAGTGGCGGAATCGCGCCGGCGGGGGCAATTTCGAACGAATATTTGACTAAAGCGATAGCGGAAACTTTGAGAAAAGTAAAACCCGAAAAGAAATCGTTGAGAATTTGCTGCCCGACTCACAACATCAATCTATATCGATTCTTGCTGGCATCCGGATTCAGACTGACAGAGATGGACCTGTTTTTATCTGACCGGCCCTATCCCGATTTCCAGCGGTACGTGCCCGCTCAATTGGCCATATTCTAATCGCCCAAATATAATTGACACTTTTCAGGGTCAAAATATGTTAAAATAGGCAGAAAAATAAATCGAATGGAAACAATCGGCTTGTATAAAGATCGTTTATGAAAAAGATTTCAATAATGACGGCCATCGGATGGTATCTGACAATAATGTCAGTCGCAACGGCTTTAGTGGCGCCCCGGGGAACCGAAAGCACCCTGGAGGTGGCAACCTGGAATTTAAAAGAGTTTCCCTACGCGGGGCAATCCACAATCGATACGGCCGCGATATTGATTCGAGATCTACAACTTGATATAATCGGGCTAAATGAGATAACCGACACTCTTGCGTTCGATAGTCTGTTGGCGCGGTTACCCGGATGGGACGGCATATACGCGCCATCGTACGCGGGGGCATATATGAAAGAGGCAATCATATATCGAACCGATCAGATTCAGCTTTCGAATATCGAGACATTATTTTGGAATTTGACCTATGAATTTCCCAGGCCGCTATTAAAGGCCTATGTACAGGCGCATCTGCCATCAGGATACTTTGATTTCCATTTAATCGTGCTTCATCTAAAAGCCGGGAGCGAAGACTCGGATGTCAGTCGTCGAATAGCGGCGATGAACCGACTTAAGGATTATCTTGACCAATACGTACCGATAGCATCCGACCACGATTGGGTGATAATCGGCGATTATAACGATAATGCCGATGACCCTCTGGCCAGCAATATATTTCGTAATTTCCTCGACGACACCACGCATTACAGGCTGTTGACATTGCCGTTGGTGGGCAACCCGTACTGGGCATCATACCCGACATTTAATAGTTTGATAGATCATATCCTGGTAACAACGGATTGCCTGACCGAATACGGGGCTACGGGTCAGACTATTACACTTCGAATTGGCGATGAGTATCCCAGATACAGCAATATAATTTCGGACCATCGGCCGGTCATGTCGAAATTCGCGCAGATGCAATCGGGGGTTTTTGAGAACGCCGTTATTCCTTCGGATTTTCAAATTAGCGCTTACCCTAACCCATTTAATGAACAGGCAAATATATCGGTAAAAATATCCAAACCGGGAATGATAAATCTGGAGCTTTTCGATTGTCTTGGCCGGAAGCAGCTGAATCTATATCGCGGCCATTTAGAAAACGGTAAATATATATTTAATCTGAATGACAAGTCGCTTAGTTCGGGGATATATTTCCTGAGACTGTCGGGAGATGTACAGGTAGATATAATCAAAATGAATTTGATTAAGTGATTTAGAAAATACCACTAATAAAAATCGCCTGATACGATTAGTTATCAGGCGATTTTTTTATATATCCAGACAAAATTAATTCCCGATATCGGTGGAGAGTTTGTATCTGACAATGCGATTGTTGCCGGTATCGGAAATATAAACCGTTTTGCGATTGGCAAAATTATCGTAAGCCACGCCGGTGGGGTTGTTGACCTGTCCGATGCTATCGCCTGAAGTCGCGAACGACATCCTGAGCTTGCCGGTCGAATCAAATTTGTGGATATACTTGACGACCGAATCGGTGGTTATGGAATCGAATTCGGGCACGGCATATGTAAATGTCGAATCGCCTTTCCACCAGGTGGAATCAAGCGTATTACGAGGACCGACAACAAATATACTTCCCGATGAATCGACGGTCGCCGCCGCCGGGTGGATAAAGTAATTATTGCGATGCAAATCGTTATCGGTACCGGTAAAAGCAGAAGCATACCATCCGAGACGATAATAGGTGTTGTTGCTGTATGCCAGTAATTGGCATTTGAAATACGATGAATCTTGAGTGTAGAGAAGATAACTGCGGCCACTTCTACCGAAGGCAGTAATGCCGTTGGGATGCGAGGTCGAACCCAGTCCGGTGCCGTAACTGATTTGGGGATTGGTGCAGGTGTCGTTTCCTACAAGATACTTGGAATCAAGAAGGTAATCGGATAGCGAATCGAACACGATCGAATCGGGGTTATCTATCGGGTGATTGAAGGCGGTATTCCCCGACCACCAGGTTGTATCGACGAAATTTATCTGATTTTTGAAAACCACTACTTTTCCGCTATTAAACACGGATGGGGTAGCGGCGGTTACGTAATACCTTTTAACGTAGCCAACAGCGCAGGCGATATCGGTGAATACATCGGTGCTTTTGAGCATCAAAGTATCATTGTAGACATTATCGCGCCAGCTATAACAGAGGGCAGCAATGCCATCGCCACCGGGACCGACATTGATTTTATAAATATCTTTTGAATCGCCGGTAACCACGAGAAGGCGCAATAGCTCATCCTGGGTGAGGCCGATCGGGTGAGGTACTGCGTATGTTCCCTGAATCGTGCCGTGCGCATCCAAACGAACCACCCGATTATTATCGGTATCGGCGATATAGATATATGTATCGCGGCCCACGATAAGTTTGTGAGGATTGTTAAACGAAAAACCGTTAGCGGCGTCCCATGGCGGGTCAAGTTGGACATAAGTGGTTTCGCCGATAACGCCTCCCCCCCGATTTTCCTTGGGTCTGTTGATTTTGGTACCGCAAGAAAGTAAAAATACAATGGCCGCCATCACCGCAACAGTAATCAAAGCTATTTTCTTATTCATGCTTAGAACTCCAGACCAATTGAGAAGACACTGGTTCCACCCAGGTTTCTCATTGAAGTATAGCCGTAGTCAATCGAGCCTTTGGCCATTTTAATATCTATTTTCACGCCGGCGCCAAGCGAGTAGTTTTCAACATCCGAATTGAGCAGGTAGCCGCCGCGGAGAAATAACATCTCGTTCATCGAGTATTCCGCGCCGATAGCGATGTTCTCGGCGTTATCGGTCGGATGATTTAATTGGGTAACGCAGGTCAGTTTATTCTGGCCGGAGGTTAAAGGTTCAAAAGCCGCGGATACTTTAAAAACTGTCGGCGGCGAAAACGACTGATATTCTTTATCGATTATGCTTCCGGAAACAGTTGTGTATTTATAAGTGCCGCCCGGCTTTACCCGATTTCCGAAGTTGGCCATGTTTATCGCGAAACGAGTGCCATAGAAATCGGTTTGGTAGAGGGTGCCAAGGTCGACCAAAACCGTTTTCAGGCGAAGGTCCCCGATATTCTCTTGAGCGTACTTTAAGGTAAGGCCACAGGAAAAATATTCGGTCAGCTTGGTTGAATAAGACACGCCGGCGGCAAAATCGGCATATTCGATTGTTTCGCCGGTGCCTGTCGGATGATACTCGTCGGTTACCATCATGGGATCGGTCGTTAGAGTAATTAAACTCAAGCCCAGAATGTTGTTTTCATCGATATGGCGGGCGACGCCGATGAAATTGTGTTGAAGCTCGGCAACCCATGAACGATAGGAAAAGGCGGCGCCGTCCTGTTCATTCCAGGCTAATCCCGCGGGGTTATGATAGAGCGAGTAGATATCGGTGCAGGAGGCCGAATAAGCGCCCGCAAGGGAGGCGCTTCGCGCCCCAACGCCAATTTTCAGGAAGGTCATTCCGGCCGTACCGGATTTAGTGCCGCCCAGGCTGGGGAAGATATTGAACCCGAATGCCATCGTCTGCATTATAAAAAGCGCGGCAACGATTAACGCTAGTATTTTTACTCTGTTTACCATGACAACGACACCCCCAACTTAATATTTCTTGGCGCCAGGTACCGCGATGGATCAAACGGGAATGGATAGGTCGGATTGCGATCAGGATTCAGTGGATCATTCCAGCTGGTCAAGACAGGATCGCCATACTCGTATGCTTGACCGGTAAGCGGATTAATAATTGAGGAATTTTTCGAATTGGTCAAATTGGTAACTTCCAAGAAAATTGAATATTGGAATTTGCTCAATCTGAAATGTTTTTTAACGCTCAGATCCATCCATTTCCATGATTTGGCGGTTCTGCTGTATGGGTTATTATCATTTTTTATGTATTCCGGTTCCTGTCCGAGTCGTTCTATCCTGGTGTATGTTGTGTAACGTTGACCCGATTGCCAGAAAAATCTCAGATAGGCGTTCCATAAGTCCGGCAGCCGAAGTTTCCAGATATTGTAATGTTCGCCTTTTCCAGAATAGAACGAGAAATCGGCGGAGACTCGAAAAGGTCTATCCCACGACAGATAATTTTCTTTAATCGATTTTTCCTCGAGTTCACCTCTGGCGACCAGTAGCTCATCCTTGGGCGAGGAGCTTTTACCGGTGGCAATCGAATATGATCCCTGCAACGTCATATTCAAAAGCTTGCTGGCGCGCTTTTTGTATTCGATTTCGATACCGCGAGACCGAGCGTAATCGAGGTTAAAATACATGATGAAGTTCTGATTGGAATAGCGGCCGCCCTGGGTAATCGAAAACGCGGCGATATAATCGAAGATATCCTTATAGTAGGTCGTAACGGATAGGACATCATTGGTGGTGACCTCGTAGCGTAAACCCAATTCGTAAGAAACGGTCGTTTCGGGATTCAGGTTAGGATTGCCAAACAATGGATATGACGAGCTGGTGGAAGTTGAAGACAACTTGGCATAAACGCGCTGGGGTTGCGGCAATTTCGAGAAATGGCCGTAGGAATAGAAGAGCATGGCATTTTCGGTAACTGGATGGGAAATGCCGATTCGAGGGGAAATGTGGGCTTTGCCGCGATGGCCGAAAATGCTGTAAGTATCATCGTAATAGGCGGCCCGTAAACCGGGAGAAATTACCTCGGAGCTTTGATTTTTAACAAGGTCGTCGATATAGTCTCCCGGGAACCACCAATCGAGGCGGAGGCCGGCGTTGACGATAAGACCGAACGAGGATATTTTATCCTGAAGATACATCGACCCGGTATTGGGATAGACCTTATAGATATCGTGATCCAAACCCAACCCGCCCTTGCCGATACCGGGGTTGTTGATATCCACCATCTGGATTTCCTGGAAGTTTGATTCAAAGCCGCCCTTAATTAAGTGGCGGGTTCCGAAGCTGAGGTTCCCATCCCATTTTAAGGTGTATTGCTCGAAATAGTAATCGCGCCATTGGTCGCCGACGCCATAATCATAGAAACCGTCGCCGGTAGTAATATCGTAATGGTCAAGATATCTAACCGGTTGATGGGATATTGAATCGAAGTAGGTTACATATACCGGTATATAATTTATGGGCAAGATATCGATCGGTTGTTCGTGGCTGTCACTCCAGCTTTTATTTTTAACAGATGATCGCTGCTGAGTGAAGAATCGCGAGAGTTTCAATTCGTAGAAAAATTTGGGGCTGGTGGTGTGGGTCAGCGAGAGCGTTTGGTTGTTGGAAACGCGAGTGCGAGTATTGTAATTGGCCAGAATGTTCTGGAATCGATATGGGTAGCTGCCCGCATCAAGGTTGGGATTTTCAAAATCATTTGATTGAAAACCCTGATCGATATTCAGCGAACCGGAGAAAGAACCGACTAATTTGAGGGTCGAGCTGAATCGATGAGTTAATTTAAATAAACCGGAGTACTCGTTGGCCTCGCGGGGCGCGTATTTTGAACCGCCAAACAATGATGAGTACAGGTCGTGCGTATGGGGTAAATAGGTATCCGAAAGGCTGGCGTATCCGGAGGAGAAAAAGCTCATGTTTTTCACAAACGGTACCGGCCCCGAAAGCTGAACTTCGCCAATATCGGAGTTAAAATTAGAGGAGCTGATTTTTCCCTGGTCATCGACAGTGGATTTCTTGAATAGTCCGAAATTATCCGTTTTATAGGACAAGCGGCCTGAATACTTCTGCACTGAGCCTTCTTTGGTTTTAACCTGCACCACGCCCGACATGGCCTGGCCATATTCGGCATTGAAACCACCGGTTAGCACCTCGAATTCTTCGATGGCGCCGGCGGTGATATTGAGGCCGGCAGTACCGCCGGAATAGGGATCCTGGATGGAGATACCATCGATAAGGTAGGCATTTTCGTAAGCGCGGCCGCCGCGAATATGGATTTCATCGCCGGCCACAACAACGCCCGATTGATTTTTCAGCAGATCAGTAGCGTTTTCGACAACGAGATTTTTAATCTGGTCGGAGCCAATTGCTGAGCGACTCTCTGTAGCGCCGATATCAAGCATCGGTTTTTCGCCAATGACCACGATATCTTTGCCAAGAGTCAAAACCGACGGTTCCAATTTGAAATCCATGTTGATAGAATCCAGTTCTTCAAAATGAACCGCGGTTCTTTGAATCATCTTGTAACCTATCAGGGACACCTCTATCGTATAGGTGCCGCCTTTAATATTAACGACTTTATAATAGCCGTCAATATTGGTTGAGGCGCCGAAATAGGTACCTTTAATCATGATAGTGGCGCCCGGTAAAGCTTCACCGGTTTTTGAATCGGTGATTACGCCTGTCATAACAGCGGCCATAGCGCTATTTGCCAACAGGGCGACTATCATCATCGTTAAGGTTATCAGGACAATTGAATTATTTCTGTTATTCATCTTGGAACTCGTATTGTAAGATGTTTGAATACATCCGGCTGAATGTATTCTGACCATTGCAATCAAAAACAGCAAAAGAGAATAAAACAACCCTGGCCTTCCATCTATTAACAGGGTCAAACGCTGGATAGCGGACCGCCACAGTATCTCCGGTTGTGGTATAGAGAACTTCATATCCGGATTCGCCGAACATACCGGTAAGGCCCACGGGAACGGCCGGAGCAAAACCGAAAGTAAACGAGAGCGGTATCGTGGCATACAGGGTATCCGGATAAATTTGAATGTCATTGTATCTTACCGTATCGGTTCCGGGCGGTATAACCATAAACATCGGTCTGCTTATATTTGTTCTATATATGTTATCGATTGGCAGGAATGGGTAAATAGCGGTATCGCGGCTGGAATATGTCATGTTGGTCATCAGACGTCCGCCGGTACGAAGGAAATTGACTATTCCGTTAGAAGCCTGGGTAAAATGCCTGTCGGAACCGGCGTTCCAGATAACGATATCGAAATTTCTTAAGGTTGAATCGATATCAGTGGTATTGTAAAAGGTTCGCCTTTCGAAATTCAGCGTGGTGTAACCGGAAGGATACAGCGAATCGAGAATATCGGTAAAAATATGTTCGCTATCGAAGAAATAGGAGTTGTCATCAACATATAGGATATCACCGACTGAAGGTTTGACTTCCCATTTACCCCGAATCGTATCCGGGTAGAATATTACGGGGCTATAAGCTCCGGCGACATCCTGGCAGCGAAGGAAAAAGCGGTAGAAACCTGGTTGAAGGTCGGTAAAGGTGTAGCGGGTTGTCAGGGAATCCAGATGATGCCAGGTGACGGTATCGAGGTCATCGACGCGCATCGATGAATCACCGAGATAGAAATCGTAACCGACTATCGTTATGTCGCCATCAGGATCGCCGCCATTCCAGTTAAAAGTCATGTAATTTAAAGAAACGAAATAAGCAGTGTCGTAATTGTGGGTAAAGGCAAACGGGAAATTCACCTCGGGCGGCGAATTTATAATCGGGAAAGTCATTTTAGCCGGAGTGGCATCCAATGCCGAGTCGTTGTCCATTGCTCGAACGAAGAACGTAAAATATCCCATGGTATCGCGAATTGGGACATAAAACGTATCCATAACATCTTGAGTAAACGTCCAATTGCCTATGGAGGTATCATCCCAGGCCCACTGGTAACCGATAATTTCGCCATCAGGATCATCGCCGTACCAGTGGAGAATTTGCCGGGAATAATATCTTCCGGGCAAAGTATCAGCGGTCACCTGGCCGAGGCTGTCGCCTATTACAAGAAACAGGTGGGTTTCGGGCGGCTTATTCGGTCCGGGGCCAGACGAATTTTTAGAACCGCAACCAGCAATGCCGGCTGCCATTAAAAACAAGATTAAAAATTTCCTCACGATCCCCTCGAATCGCCCCCCTAAAACATTTATTTCAGCATCAACATCTGTTTAGTCTCAGAAAAATCACCAGCTTTTAATTGATAGAAATAGATACCGCTCGAAACGGCTTGGCCTTGAGAGTCCACGCCATCCCAAATAATAGAGGCCATCCCGACGGGCAGATTAAGCTTCGTGGTTTCGAACACCTTTCTGCCTAATAAATCAAATATCGCCAAAGTCGCGTTACCTGGACGGTTCAAATAGAAATTTATCATGGTTGTGGGATTGAACGGGTTGGGATAATTCTGATAGAGAGTCGTCCTGGTCGGCAAAGCCTGTTGCTCATCGCGTATAGACACATCATTGGAGAAATCGAGATAGCGACGGGGCTGGAGTTGATAGCCTGAACGATATGGCGGTGTGTAATCATACTGGCCGATAACGCCAACTATTTTTTGCGGTAGAACTGGCCGAATCTGACCTGGTATATTAGTGCTTCTATCAATACGAAGGGCGGCGCTGTCTCCCGGTATATCAACGATAGTCATAGTCGCTGATGAACCCAGGGCCGGCCAGGAATTGGGTATATCCACCAGGTCAACATGTCGAACATATGCCAGGCGCCCTTCATACGATTCGCCGATACTATCGCCGAGTTGGGCGCAAGTAACGCTAAGCGTATCAAAAGCCCTATTCGTACCCAGGATACTGATACGGCTTACCCTCGAGCAAATTACTTGAGCCCGTCCATTATAATGGGCGACGGTACCGATAGCTTTGATAGAATCGCCGATATTCACATTAACCGTAGCGCTTCCCAAATAACAACCAATTCCGGCGGTGGCGTCCTGCATGAAGAAATCGGTGGTAGTGGTCGTAGTAAAGTTTGCGCTGGTGGCGACACCATATATAATAACGGCGGTGTCGATTAAATCGGGAAGGAAATCGCCGTTGGCATCAATTCTCGCCTCGGCAATAGATACGGTTCGGGGCGATTGGACTTTATAGCGCTTGAAACTGATAGGAGCTTGGTCAGGATATTTGCTGCTATCGCCGCGGTTGTCGATGGCTTTGATGTAATAATCGACCATGTAGCCGGCCGGCAACGGCGGGAAAGTAAACGAGTAGTAGTTGTTGCTTCCCGCAGTCATTACCTGACTTTGCCAGTTTCCAAGATTAAATCTATATTTTAGCCAGACGGTTTGAACCAGACTGTCATCGATAACATTAGCCGAAATTCTGGTGGAATCGGCATCACTTGCGGATACATAGATTGGGTTAGTCGGCGAGTTATAAACATTGCTTATAATCGGGGCGCCAGTTGGCAGGGCCATATCTCTCATATAACGAGGCTGCAGGTTGTAACATCCAAAGCGATGGTAAATAACTCCCTGTACATAGGCAAAGTGAGTACCGATTGGCGGCAAAAAACCGCTGATGGAATCGGAAGCTTCCCTGACCATCATGCGATGACCTGAAGAATCGGAGCATATCCAGGTTGAAGTGCTACCGTATACGATGGTGGTTTCGACAGTAACATCATTGATTCGGCAGTAGACACCTTCAAATTGCTCGCCTAGAGAATCCGCTCCACCGGTCGAATCAATCCAGGCTGCCGAGGGAATAACCACTGGGGTTGGTTCAGGATTACCAAAAGAGACGAAAGAAAAACTATTGCGGATAATACGCAATTCTGTCATGGTGCAGAAACGCCCCGCGGTATAATTATATTCCTGGACTAAGGCATCGAAAGTTATGGAATCGCCCGGAATCAAAGTCGGATAGCCAGTGGCGCTTGAATCGTAAGCCATAATTCCCGACCAGGGACCGCCGGAGGAGGTTTCGAGATAAAATGACACTCCTGTACCGGCATAATATAAACCTGTCCCGGCCACGACAACGCCGCCCGTATGGACATATTGTCCGGCATACTCCGAACTATCCTGTCCACTGGGAACTTCCTGGATCAGGTTGATAGAGACTGTATCATAAGCTAAAGCTGTCGCCGCCAGATACATCGCTCCAATCACGATTAAAATCGCTGCTTTATTCATCGCGTACTCCTTTTATTTAATTACTAAAAATTTCCCTTTTTGGATATCGCCGGTTACCTCATTTTTCACGGTAAATAGATAGAGGCCGGTAGCGATTGCCTGGTCGGCTTTAGAAACAACATCCCAGCCATGCACGCCGCCCGACATAACCATATCACCGGAGGCGTAGTTGCTAAACCAGGCTATATCGGCGCCATTCCCGGAGGCGGCGTTGTGATCGATATTATCGACAACCTCGCCGGCCAGGGTATATATCGTGATACGGCATTTTTCCGGAAGGTTATAGAAATACATTTTGCGCAAACGTTCCTTGGCTCCATCGGTACCGCGACCATCCCAGATGGCGTAAGCTCGGTAAGGATTGGGAAAAACCCCAACCTTGGCACTAGTTTGACTGGGGGTTCCCGGAAACACTCTTTGATAATTAATGAGGGCGCTTGATTCGAGGCTTTCCAGATTATTTAAAGGATCGCCGGTATCAAATGCGCTTATAGCAAACAGGTATTGCCAGCCGTTGAGCAAATTATCGCTGGTGAATTTATAATACATCGTATCGCCATCAATAATAACCGGCTCCGGCAAAGTAACATACCCCAGGCCTGTGTTGTAACCGGTAGCGTGATATCCGGTATCAGCAGCTATATCAAATTCGCCTATTAATTCCAATAGGTTTTTAAGGCCGCGATTTTGGTTATCCTGGGTAATTCGGGCTCGGTAAATGCGGTAGCCCTCGAAATCCTGACGGCCAAGTACCGGGTCGATAAAATTTTCGGCGAATTTATCCCAGTAGATTTCGACTTTGTTATCGGAGGCGACTAATTTCATCCCGGGTGCAGGCGGCGGCACGGGAAGCAAATAGCGGTCAAGAATACCGTTGTGGTTGGTATCTTCGTTTGGCTGGAGAATTCCATCGCCGTTCTTATCTTCGCCATCATAAGCGGTTTTGGCCCAATTGGCGAATTTCATCAGGTTGGTTTTGGATAATGGCGTGTCCTCGTTGGGCGAGTCGGCGCCATATTTTTCACCGCAGACCATAGCATAAACGACCTGCATGGTCGATTCGGGCATTAGAGTACGATATGGACCGGACGAGATAAGCATTGTCCAGTTAGAGGTGTTACGGATGCCGGGAATGGTATTTCGCCAGTCCGGATAGTCATTAAAGCCGCCGGAGAGTTTGGAATAACGTTCGATATCATTTTGAGGCGCGGAGAATATCGGATCGCTGCTATTATTCCACCGCCAAATATTATACTTAACATAACCCGAGTCAGTGTATAGGAAACGACCCCCGCCGGTATCTCCAAACGCCGGGGTGCTTCCCAAAAATCTAATAGCGCTGTAGCTTTCGGCAAAGCCGTTGTCACCGTCGTAATCGAATTTATATCCCATAGCGCAACTATCTATAAAGTTACAGGCGTCATCATACCAGTTCCAGCTTCGGTTGGGGCCGCTGGTTGGGGTCAGGTCGGTATTGCCGATACTTGGTTCGAACCAGAAGCCGGTATAGATATTGGAAATCGGCGAATTACTCTTATTGGTTATATCGAAACGAATAATAACGAAAGCATCCGCGAATGGCATACTCCAGGCGTAGGTTTCCTGGTGGACCGCGATTTTGAACGGGTCATGGTTCAGGATTGAGTCGCCCACTCCCGGAACATGAGTGTTCGAATCGGAGTAATCGCAGATGAAATCCTGATGGCTAATCGCATAAGGATCATAGTAACGCGAATTAATCAGCGACGATTTTTCGACTATGACATCGGTGGTCAATTCGCTGTTGGTGAATTCATATCCCTGGGTCGTACCGGAAGTGCCGGGATTTTTATCCATAGCGCCGGTGGTGACTTTGCGCTGGCCGTTCTGTTCGCCGCCGAACCAGAGGCCGCCGAACCAGAGATGTTCGATATGCGAGCCGATAGGATATTCGCAAGATGGTTGCCCATCTATAAAAAAGCCGGTGCCAAAAACACCGTAGTTCGTGACTGTCAACGAGATATTACCTATATTCGTATAGTGGCTGTTATCGTCGACAGCTGATGCCGGGTTCTGCCAGATGAGAACCGCCAGCAATACGCCAATGCTGAAACCAATTATTTTTTTAATACCCTTACCCTCCCGATCATTTTTATTGCGGCCATATAAATAATCGAAATTAACATAATACGCAAGGATTTTCGCCGTTTATCGCTCTTTCTTACTCATTATCCATTAGTATTTTTAATAAATGACGCCGGTCAGCCATCCGGCCAACCGGCGTACACTCAAACGATAGACGTTATGTCTACCTAACAGTCAATTTTAGTGGTCCAAAGCCGAATTGTTACGAATTTCGCTTTGATCGATCGGACGAAGTATCGGTGGCAGAGTGGTCGGGAACCAGTGGCAGCAGCTCAATTGAGCGTTGCCCTTGAAATAGGCGACCAATCTGGTGATATCGGAGCCTCTGAATTCGCAGTTGCCATTGCAATCGCCGGCGACATATAGATAAGTGCCGGTTGAATCCATGAAGCAGCTATCTCTGGGCGGTGTGCCTATGCCCTTGAAGTAGCGGACACCGTAAGTAACGTCGCCGCCAAGGCGCTGGCCATCGCCGCTGATATCGCCGATTAAGTAGACGCAATCACCGCCGCCACCACAATCGAGGCCGGTATTGAAATCGGCATCAGAACGGGGTTCTAATCTCCAGTAATTGAAATGCCATCTGAAAATACCGGTGATACCTATGATGGTATCGCCGACCACAGGATCAGTATAATGATGGTATCTGACTTTGGTAATCAAGCTGATAGTATCGCCGGAAGTCAGGGATACAAGCAGTTGGCAACTATCTGCTGGAGCTGGCAATGAAGGATCGAGAACCACTAAGGAATCGCACAACTTGCTGAACACGTCTTCATATGTTTCGTTACCGGCAATAGGCTGTCTGAAATAGAAATCAGCCGTATTTGAGCTTTTACGAGTAGGTTGCGGAGCCGGTCCGTGATTAACCAATACGGCATTGCGATAGGTCGAGAAATAACTCAATTCGGTTTCGCTATAGTATTCGATCACCTGTCCGGTTACGATTACGGTATCGCCAATTACTGGCATCCAGCCTACCGCGGTACGAGTCCACGGGGCAAGTACGCAACCATGATTGGACGCGTCATTGATAATCAAGTTGTTATACAATGTGGAAGTTGTATCGGCTACTATTACGCCTTTAATTGTAACAATATCGCCAAGTATAGCCGATGTATCGCCGCCAGCGTTGGGGGCCTGAACGGTCGAAATTGGCGTGAATCCCTGCCAGATTCTGGTGCTATCCGGGGTAATCATGGTAACGCCAATTGAATCGGTAACGCCAACAACAATCAAGGTATCGCCGAGACCGTTGGTTTGAGTGGCCGTAGTTAAAATCACTCTTCTGCGGGTCGTATCAAGAACCGCGGCGGTAATGCTCAAGCCACGCGTAGTTGTATAATGTGATGGCGTTTCGGCGGAAGCCTGTTGCATGGCGCGGTCGAACTGCACTGCCAGATGATTCTGGTCAATCGGGAAGGCATAGGTCATATTGGCTTGCGGCACGACCAGAGGAACGTAGTCAGAGCCTTTACGCGGCAAAAGCACATAGCTTCTTAAGTTAGGCCAAGTATTGCGCCCTTCAAACTTGATAACGCCGACAAGCGTAAGATAGCGCGCGCCTGTTGATGGCGGTATCGCCGGCTGGTCGGTACCATTTATCCACATGTAATTCTGCATGTAGATCGAATCGGTGGTGGAATTGTCTTTAATCCAATATGCGTTTGCCCCTAAAGCGCTCAACACAGTTACGCTGTCAATTTTTACGAGAACATTTTCGTAAGGTTCGGCGCCAAAATTACATCCGCCAACCAAATCAACGATACGGACATCGGTGGTTTCGGGAAGCGGATTGTTGGTGCTGCGAATAGTAAAGTCAATTAAGCTGTCGATTTCGGTCCAGCCCCAGTATTCTTTTACCCGGCCATTGAGCTCGACTTTATCGCCGATTGCGCCGTTAAAAGTATTTCCGCCGGCATCGACATAGTCATATACCGTCATGCCAGTCCATCCGGCATAACCAGCGGAAGTTCTGGGATCCTGGAGATAGAAGTACTTAGTAGCACCTTGTTGCACCGCGGTTACGATACCGCAGATATTGACAATCTGGCCTTCGTATGGCGAGATGAAACAGGAAGAATCGGAGCCTTGATTTAAAGTATATTCAATATTGTAAATCGTATCGGCCCCACAGAAAGAAGTATCGGGCACAACGAAGAAAGCCGTGGATGTTTGAGTGCGCTGGGCGATGTTGTCGGTGGCGACAACGTAATAGCTGACCGAATCGCCAATCGCATAAGAACCCATATGGAATTTATAAACATTGCCAGTGGCAATACTATCATGGGTAACGGCTGTAAAAGCGCCAGCGTTCAGCGCATAATATAAGCTATCGGATACGATGGTACCGGAAGAAGAGGTTATTGTCGCGTGAAGCGTAACCACCTGGCCCGGGACCATGGGCGAAGGATAAACCAGTACATTGGTGATACTTGGCGGCGCATAGCCCAAAACGACATCGGCGGAAACTCTCGGGCCGAGGACATATTGGCCTCTGGTGTAGTTAACTACGCCTTTAATGGAGGAGTAAGTTTGGCCTACGGTGATGGTGGGCATGTCGTAACCGTTGTTGTAAATGGTGGTCCAGATAGCGCAGGAATCGCCGGAACCATCATTACCCCAATACGCATATAACGGGGAGCCCTGATATGATGTAACGGTGAAATTATGCAGTTCGGCATACATGCCCTCATACTGCTCTCTTACGGGGCTACAGCCAGTCGATCCAAGAGTGGCTGAAGTAATCTGCAAAGGAGGCGGTAGCGGCCTGCCGGCGGCATGTTTAACCATACCGGTAGGCGACATCATTTCAGTCAATCCATAATATTCGGCAACGGAAACGTTGACGGTGATGCTATCGCCGATTTGAACCGTATCGCCTGTTGTGCCGCCGTAAACATAAACGCCGGACCAGACGCTGTCGGCATCCTGAAGCCAGAACCAGCCGTGACGGCCACTTTGTTGATAAACAGCCGTAACTTTGCCTGTCAGCTTAACAAGATTCCCGAGCAACGGCGATGGATAACAGGTGTCCGGGGCGGTTCCGCCGGGGTTGGTGTTGTTAAATTGGACCTGGGCTATCGGAATAACCGGAGCATTGGTATCGACACAGGTGAAACCATAAGTGCTGGAGGCGGTACGAGCGGAACTGTCATCTCTAGCGATAACATAATATTCGACCGAATCGTCAATTGAATATGAACCGAGAGTGTACCAATAGTAACTGCCGACTACGCTATCGTGATAGACCGGAGCAAACGCACCTGGTACAATACGGCGATACAAACTATCTGTAACGATATTGTAATCGTCGGTTATGGTAGCCCTTGATGTAACAGTAGCGTTTTCAGGGACCAACGGGTAGGGATAGCGCAATACGGAAGAAATGACCGGGGGTTGATTGGTGGTCGGGACCGCTTCCCAAAGTACAAAATCATCAACATAAACTACTGCATCGCCATCCCAGCGGGCAGAGCCTTCGGAGTTACCACGGATTTCCATATTGAGCCAATAGGAACCAGCCGGGCAGGTGGCTTCCCAAATTAAAGCTTCCCAACCAGCGACATTACTGGAATACGGAATAGATGGAGTTGGGTTAATTCCGTTGGGGGCAAACCAAAACCAGGGACGAGCCCTACCGCTTGTATCGCTATCATTAACCCATAAGGTGCAGGTATAAACCGCGCCAGGGGTAACGGCAATGGTATCGGAATAAAGTTTTGTCGTAGTAGTCGTATTCCAATAATACCTGGCGCTGTAGTTGCCAGTCCGAACAGTAGTACTGTCGGCCGTAACGGTTGGGTATGCCGTTCTATAGCCCCAATGATCTGGCGGGCCATTGACGCCATTGATCGACCAATTCTCGAAACCGCCGTTCAGCAGTTTTTGAGTATCGGCCATGGCCGGCATGGCTAACAGGCAGATTGCCAATCCGACCAGAGAAACTAACAACAATTTTTTCATGATCTCCCTCAACTCGGTTGAGATGTTAAAAATTTCACGTTCATGGGTATGATGTTGTTTCGTATTATCACACTCCCTTCACGATTTCCCATTAAATTTCATTTACGAGTCTATTAGTAAGCTTTTGGGGACAAGAAGGACTTCAAGCCGAAAGTCAGACTCATCATGGCAACCGTGTTACACTTATTATGCGCCCCTTTTCGGCAATTGTCCTGATTCCCGTTTAGTTTAACTTACAAGATTCGATTGCCGAGTCCCGGCTGTCCCCGAAACTTAGATTTTCGTTTTGTTTTTAGAAGTGATTCCTTATTAGTCTCCCGAATTATTGTCCCGAACTTACTTTGTTCTGGATTGTCAGTTTAGTTGTCCTAACGTGTAATTAAACATTCCTTTTAGGAAAAATAAAGCCAAATATTCAAGAACTATTCAAGTAATGTTAATAATAAATTTCCCGTCAAACAACCGGCCAATGCCGGGCAGTCGCTAAAATTACAAATGTCCCTAAGAAGCGTTTCTGTTAACTTTATGTCCTAAAGCTAATTGCCGGAAGGCTCGGGTTATTCCAGCAATTCGGCTATTAATTCCGCGGACTCGCTGGCCTGGTGTTTTAGCGAATCAAGTTCGATTAAGGGCATCTCCTCGACATGGTATTCGAGTCCCATACCTGCCAGTTTTAATTGCCCTTGAAGGGCTCGCTGGTAGAGATCAACGATTTCGGCTCTGTCGGTACGATGTTGTTCCCTTCTGATGCATTCCTCCAACGGGCATTTGATATAGACGACGCCAAAATTGGCAATCACCTCGCGCCCAAGTTTTCTTCCGGCGCCCTGCCCATCGACCGAATCGATAATCACGTTAACGCCAAACTCATTTAAGTTATTGGCGTTAAAAATCGACGCGCGGTAGACAAATTCTCTTTCTTCCCGCGTAAAAGTGGGATTGGGAGTGAGAAATTGTCTTATTTCATCCAGGCGAAGATATTTATGTGTTATCGATTTGGCTCTAAGGATATTAATAAGCTCCTTAGAAATGGTGGTTTTCCCGGCACCGGAGAGGCCAGTAATCCATAATGTCCATGGCCGTTTTAGTTTAACCGCCTGGATATGCTTTGCCGCCGTATCCACCACATCTATAACTATATAAATTAATAGCATACTGTCAAGGAAATTAAGTCTAAATCGAATGTTTTTTGAATAGATCACGGTTATATATCCATTAAAGTTGGTCGGGTCGATATATTTTATAGGTTTTGAGTGACGTATTTTAAGGATAGGGGCGCGGGATTTGTTTTTTTTCATTAATGCCGATACAATTATAGAGCGAAATTTACTGGATTTTTTTAAAACATGATAGTATGTTGGCCATTACCCAAAAAAACGGATCGCGGCGTGGTATAATCAAATCCGGGATTTTTGGCGTTATGTAATTGGCAATTTTGCCATGAGGATGAGGAACATTATTACAGTTAATTCGATAAAATTAACGAGAGTCGCCGACCTGAAAAATGCAAAAGGTTGTACAATGGGTTATTGGCGCGGGAGATTTGAAAGAAGCCAAGGAGTCTTATGAACAAGCAGAATTTCGACGTAGTCATTCTTAACGGGCGCCCGGCGGCCGGTAAATCGGAGATTATCGATTATCTTAAACATACCCCGGTACCGGAGAGGCTAAGGCGTTTTCATATCGGTGAATTCGAGGAAATCGACGATTTCCCTTATTTATGGGAACGGTTTCAGGATGATGATATATTGGAAAAGATGGGCAAGCAAAGGATGTTTTCGGACACATCTTATATGTTCAACGGCAAGCGGTATTCAGGATATACTTTCAAGGAAAATTATATCTGGAACTTTTTTATCAGGAAATTAGACCTGGCGTATTCGATAAAAATGCGCGATGATAAAAATTTCTTCGACCATAAAACCTTGTTGGTGGAATTTTCACGAGGCAGCGAACATGGCGGGTTTAGGGAAGCCTATCAGCATCTTTCGGATGAGCTTCTAAGCCATGCATGCGTGATATATATCAAGGTTTCATTCGAGGAATCGTTAAGGAAAAATCGACGCCGCTTTAATCCCAATAAACCCGATAGCATATTGGAGCACGCTTTAGAAGACAGCAAGCTTGAGATGTTATATAAGGGTTCGGATTGGGAACAGTTTTCATCGGCCGACCCAAATTTCCTAATAGTAAGGGGTATTAAAATCCCTTACGCCGTTTTCGACAACGAACCGGAAAAGACGGATAAGCCGGAAATTCTCGGCAAACATCTGGAAGAAGTCACATCCAGGTTATGGAGCAACTGGCATAAGTAAGCCGGGCTAAATCGGGACTATTAACAGACGGCCGATTCTGACCGTCTGTTTTTTATTTATATTGGCGATTTTATAAAAAAGCGCGTTTTTCAAATAACCGCTTGACCTTGAGCGCCTTTCCCCTAACTTGTCGCAATGGTGTTTCGGGATGTAAAGCAATTTGAATAAATCGGCACGAGAATCTTAAATCAGATGCATTTTGGTATTCCATATTTTGGCGAGTTGTTATCGTTTTTAACCGCATTTGTTTGGGCTTTGGCTGTTATCTTATTTAAAAGGAGCGGCGAAACCGTCCATCCTATAGCGTTAAATATGTTTAAAAATATCCTGGCGATGGTTCTGCTTTTTCCAACAATGCTTTTAGTCGGCGAAAAAATATTTTATCCGGCGCCGGCAAAAGAATATTGGTGGCTGATATTATCAGGAGCGATAGGAATCGGTATTGGCGATACCTTATTTTTTAAAGGGCTGAACATGCTGGGGGCGGGATTGTTGTCGATAGTCGACACGCTGTATCTTCCGATGGTAATATTCTTATCGATAATCTGGCTGGGCGAAAGCTTGAGCGCCTGGCAGCTTATCGGAGTAGTGGCAATTATCGGGGCGATTATTCTGGCAACTTACGAGAAACGAAGCCAGAAATTGAGCAGACACAATTTAATCTGGGGGACTATCTACGGATTAACCGCGATGGCCGCGATGGCAGTAAGTATCGTATTCACCAAGCCATTATTAGAGCGTTCGCCGATAATCTGGTTAACGGAGGTTCGATTAGTGGGCGGCGTGATAGTGCTTCTGATAGTATTCGCGTTTCACAAATCGAAAAAGCCGATTCTTGTTTCGTTGACTCACGCTCATGGCTGGAAATACATGTTCTGGGGTTCATTTTTAGGAGCATACTTATCCATGATGATCTGGTTGGCCGGTATGAAATACGCGCAGGCGTCGGTGGCTTCGGCCCTGAATCAGACCAGCAATGTATTGATATTCGTGCTGGCGGCGATATTTTTAAAAGAGCGATTCAATTTTCGCAGGATCGCGGCGATTGTTATTGCCATGGGCGGGGTATTTTTAGTAACATTCGGTTAAGAATTGCCCGGCAAGGGCAAAAGAATTTTATATCGGCGGTCGGATACAAATATGAGGCCAGGAAAATCAAAATTACCACCATTCGATTACAGAGGAGTTTTCAACCCCGACGATTACCTGTATTTTTACATCCATTCGATTTCGGATGAGGTAACTTTAAGCCAAATTAATTTTCTGATTAGCCAGATGAATCTTGACAGGCCATTAAAAATCCTCGATCTGGCCTGTGGCCATGGCCGTCACGCAAACCGACTGGCAAAACTGGGACATCATGTTACCGGTATAGACCTAATGCCGGGCTTTTTAAAAATAGCATCACAGGATGCCCGTAAAAACGGCGTGGAAGTAAAATATCTTAAAGGCGATATGCGTCACCTGACATTTCGAAACGAATTCGACAGGGTTATCCTGATGTTCACTGCCTTTGGGTATTTCAGCGATGAAGAAAATTACCTGGTTCTTCAGAATATCGCCAGGGCTTTGAAACCGGGCGGCCTGTTTTGTTTCGACACTCACAATCGCGATATGACACTGAAAGGACTCGTCCCATTCGCGGTGGTTGAAAAAGGAAAAGATTTGTTAATTGATCGACACGAGTTCGATTCCATTAGCGGAAGATTGATCAATCGCCGAATCGTAATCAGAAACGGCCGCCGCAAGGATACGCCGTTTTTCGTTCGCTTTTACAGCTATACAGAAATCGCCCGACTGCTTAAAAAAGCGGGGTTGCCTATCAAGGCGGTCTATGCTGATTGGCAAGCGCGGCCATTCACCAGCGAATCGCGGCGGATGATTATTATCGCAGAGAAAGATAAACTATAGTCCGATTGCTTTCAAAGAAATTAATCAACAGATAAATACTTAATTAAAAATCTCAAAACTGGATTAATTAAAACAGGTCATCATCCGAGGCGGGAATATATCTGTCTTTGATTTTGGGTTCGTCTTCTATCATTATGTAATTTTTGAAGCCGCCGATTTGTTTTCCCCCGAGCAGATGCTGTTCGATAAAGGTCAGTAAGCGATATTTGAATTTATCATGATGATGGCGCACTTTTGATTTGCCTCTATACTGAAGCTGCTCCTGCCAATCCATCCGGGCAATCCAATCGCCCATCACCTTAGGATGAGAGCCGCTATAAACCGGGACTCTGGCCAGCGAACCATAATCGAATTCCGGCGAATCCTGGCTATGGCGTTCCTGCGCCTGTCGGGCGCCTTTACCGGCGGCGGTGAAAGCAACCCGCTTGGCCTGCATCACGGAAGGCGGCCGCACCCAGCCGTAGTGAAACACGGTCGCGGGTATCGACACGACTTTGAGTTTTTCGTCATTTCGCCTGAACGATTGCGAATCTTTGTACGATTCGATGCCGATACCGTTGCGGATTATCCGGATTTCCCGGGTGAACCAGTGATGGTTGATTATGTGATGGCGGTAATCGCCCCAGAAATGGCGGAAGTTCAATAACATTCCCTCCACCTCTCTATTGTCGAGCAATTCGCGACACCGTTTCTGAATAAGCGGCAGGTCGTCCTCGTGGATGACCTCATCGCACTGAAGGTGGAAGCACCAGTCGCCGGTGCAGGCGGCCAGAGCGATATTGGCCTGCTGGCGGAACACATGGTCGCCGGCGGCGGGCTCTTCCCAGACCGTATCGATTATCTTGATTTTGGGGCTGCCGATTGATTCGACGATTTCGCGGGTGCGGTCGGAGCTTTTGCCGATAGCGATGATGAATTCATCGCAGACAGGCAGGATAGACAGTATCGATTCTTTGATGGGATAGTATAAGGAATCGGCATTACGAGCGTAGGAGAATCCGCTGATTTTCATGAGGGAATGATATCGGGTAGATGGGGGCGATAGCAAGGGGAAAGTGGGGATGATTTTTGATTGACCGGAATGTCTGGATTTAATAGAATCGGGTATGGGTAGATACATGGCGTTCCGTCAGGTCGTAAACCCCATGTTTAACGGGGGCGTGACCTGACGGTAAAATATGAGATTGGGAACGAAAGAATCGGTTCTGGTCAAGCGCCGCCGATTATGCTGGGGTGATTAATGGGCCAGTTAAAGTTTGGCTGGATTGGTATGACGAGTAACAAGCGCCGGATTTGCTGTCAGGTCACGTCGCGGCCGTTGCCGGGTCTGCGACCTGATAAAACGGAAAATGCTGTCAGGGAGGGTTCCTGGCGGCGTGATATTTTCTCCTTGCCAGATTTAAATATACTGTTATAATGCAGAAGTCAGCAGTCGCCGCTAAAGACTTACCCAAATGAGCCGAGTGTATTTGAGTAAGTGCATTTAGAAGTATATTTGTTTGATACTGCGAAACCAATTAAGGATAAATATATGCCGAAAGACAAAGGGCCTTTCAGAATAGACCGCGAAAAGTATTACCGAATTAAATTTGGGACTACCACTCCCCGATTTAGCCAGAAATTGACCCTCTGGGTTACCAGTTTCGGATTTCATGTGGTTATGGTTTACCGTTTCGTGAAATGCTGTAAAAGATTCCATTCGAGGCATAAAATTCTGGGGTTATTTCCGCTGGTGATATGCAAAATCGTCAACTATTTCACCCGGCTTATTCATCACGTTGATATTTCCGACGCCACAATCGGCCCGGGGATGCATATCAGCCACGCCAGTACGATTTATATTGGGGCTGTTAATATTGGGCGAAATTTTAGCCTGGGGCATAATGTTACGATAGGCATAGGCCATCAAGCAGGAAAGGTTGGGCCACCCAAGAGTATCGGGGATGATGTCTGGGTTGGAACAAGCGTGGTAATCGCCGGGACGATAACTGTCGGTAATAAAGTAACTATCGCCAGTGGTAGCATATTATCGAAAGATGTGCCCGATAACGCGCTGGTGATGGGGAATCCGGCGCGGGTGATCGATCCTAATTACGATAATTCGCATTTGTTATAAAATCGGTCATAGAATCTTATTATCGCAATATATCGATTTCTGATAGCGCTTTTTATATACCGCCGATTCTATAGCTTGTTTCAGGGGCACGTGTTTTGCCCCTTAGTGAAAACTGGAATATTGTCTCTGGAGTCATCACACATTAAACCGGAATAGCATGACATCGCCGTCTTTGACGACATAGTCTTTGCCTTCCATGCGGAGTTTGCCGCGTTTGCGTGCTTCGGCCCAATCGCCGATTGAATCGAGATCGGAAAACGCCACGGTTTCGGCTTTGATAAAGCCGCGCTGGATATCGGAGTGAATTTCGCCGGCGGCATCCCAAGCGGTGTAGCCTCGCGGTATCGGCCAGGCGCGCGATTCCGGTTCTCCGGCAGTCAGGAAGCAAATTAATCCTAGAAGGTCGAATGAGCGGCGGATAACTTTCGAGGCGGCCAATTCATCGATACCGAGATCGGCCAGAAAATCCTGGCGGTCGGATTCGGGCATGGCGGCCAGTTCCATTTCGATTTTGCCGCACAGGGAGGCGCAAGCGCGGTTCTTGGCGGGAGTCGGGAAATATTTCTTTTCCAATTCGGCGCCGTACGACATCTGATCCTCGCCGAGGTTAAGCAAATACAAAATCGGTTTTAGGCTCAGGAAACCGAAACTCCCCATCAAAGCGAGTTCATCCTTGGAAAACTCCATCTCGCGTAAAGGCTTTTCTGAGTCGAGTTGGTTTTTCATGCGGATAAGCAGGGTTTCCTCGGCCTTGCCGGCGGGAGTCGGCTTGACTTTAAGCATGTGAACCACTTTTTCGAGCCTTTTTTCGATTAGCAGTAGATCGGAAAATATAAGTTCTGATTCAATGGCGGCGATATCGCGGGCCGGATCAATCGAATTTGACGGATGCGGAACGTTGCTGTTTTCGAAACAGCGAATCACCGCCAGAAGTTCAGAGGTCATCTTGATAGCCGATATGAAAGCTGGCTCCTTGAAACTGTCTTTCGATTCGGAAGCGGTCATCCCGGCCACATCGATAAATTCTATTTCGGCGAAGGTGATTTTTGCCGATTGGAAGATATCGCTTAGCCGATGAAGTCGTTTATCGGGCACTTTAATGACTGCGATATTGGGGGATTTGGCGGCGGAAAAATCGCCAATTTGAGCATGACCCGAGCAAAGAGCGTTAAAGACCGTAGTTTTACCTGATTGTCCCAGGCCAATCATTCCTATCTGTAAAATCTTACCGGGCATTTTATTCCTGTCTTCTTATTTTTCCGCCTGGCGCGTATTATCGCGCTATCAAAGCAAAGATACATCCGCGAAAAGCCGATGTAAATGATTAAATTGATGACTATAATGAAAGGCTGTTGGCGACCGTAAAATGGGTTCTATCAGATGCCAATTCCGGGATTATATTAGCCACACCAATTTGAGCGATATACTCCAAGTCCTTATATCGATTGTTATCAACGAGGTTTTGGCCTCGGGCGGATTGTTTAAGCAAACCGAAAATATCATTAAGGTGGCGGCCATATAAAAAGCGGGCGGTTGAAGCGTTATCGTTCAACCCTTTTTCATCCGGATTGCCTTTCCAGAGCAAATCGATTAGCATCCCGGCGCAAACCGCATCCTCAAACGACAGCTTCTCCCCTTTTCCCAGACAGACAACATGAAGCAAATTGCGTCCAATTACGTTCAGGGCAAGAGCTTTAATATTATTCAAACAACCGAGGAATATTTCGGGGGTTTGTTGAGATATTTCGATAATATCCGCTAATTCGGGACTCAGATAGGCAAATAGCCTATCTTTGGGTTTGGCGGCGCGCAATAGAATCGGTGAATTGTTCAGATCGAAATCTTCGTAGGGCTTGGCATCCTGTTCACCGCAGAGTAGAACATTGTCTTTGCCGAGTATCTGGCGAAGTTTGACACCCTCCTCGGGGACACTTAAGGGAACGGCTCGCAAGGCGCCATTTTGCAGGGCCGATGTTATCATGGTGGATGCGCCGAAGATATCGAAAATGACCAACGATTCTGCCGGTTCGCCGAAATCCTTGAGTTCGTTGATGGTAAAGAATGTTCGTATTTCCATCTTGCTATGCCGGTAAAAATATTCGCGGATTATTCATCGATCCCACGGCAATCCGTGTATTACAATTATGCAGGGTAAGGCATGCCTTACCCCCACGCGAAACGTCCTTAATCGCCTACTTGTGGCTGGCGTTCTTATAGAACGGCGGTTTTACCACTATGGCCGGATGGCCCTGGCCGCGAATCCCTATTTCGAATTTGCTGCCGATATCGGCGAATTTCGTTTCGACATAACCCATGCCGATACCTTTATTCAAGCTGGGGGAAATTACGCCAGAGGTGACTTCGCCGATTTGCTTCCCGCCGGATAAAATCGGATAATGTTGACGCGGGAAAGCTTTATCTTCCATTTCAAACGCGACTAATTTACGGGTTAAGCCTTTTTCTTTGACTTTGACCAAGGCATCGCGACCGATAAAATCGCCCTTGTCAAGTTTGGTTACCCAGCCAAGACCGGCCTCGAGCGGGTTGGTCTTTTCCCAGATATCGTTACCGTAAAGCGCCATTTTCATCTCCAGTCGAAGCGAATCGCGGGCACCCAGGCCGATAGCGCCGCCGCCCAACGCAGTGATTTTATCATAAACGGCGTCCCATATTTTGGGGCCAAGCTCATTCGGAAAATAAAGCTCGAACCCATCCTCACCGGTATATCCCGTACGAGAAAACAGCATCTGTTCGCCGGCGACTTTACCTTCAGCGGCATAGTAGTACTTGATAGTTTCAAGGGGATAATCGGTAATTTGACGCATCACCTTTTCGGCCATCGGGCCCTGGATCGCCAGAAGAGCCGTTTGGTCGGAAAGGTTGGTCAGCTTGACATTGGCGGGCTTGTGCTTTTCGATATGAGCGAAATCCTTGGCGATATTGGAAGCATTGACAACCAGATAGATTCTGTCTTTGAGATTGTAAACCAAGAGGTCATCGACGATACCGCCGTCTTCAAAGCACATACAGGTGTACATCACCTGGTTTGGGGCGAGTTTGGTAACATCGTTGGTGACAAATTTCTGGACATAATCTTTAGCGCCGGGGCCGGTAAGTTCGAATTCGCCCATGTGGGTTAGGTCAAACAGGCCGACCGTGTTGCGGACTCGCAGGTGTTCGGCGGTTATAGAATCGTACATAACCGGCATGAAATAACCGGCGAATGGAATTATTTTAGCTCCCAGCTTTTGGTGGATATTGTAGAAGGGGGTTTGTTTATCGGACATTCTTTATTCCTCCAGTTCCAATAATCGGTTGGTTGATAATACGCAGAAAATGCGGGCAGGTCAACCGAATTTGGGAGAAACAAGGTTTTGATATTGGTTATATTGACATCCATCTACAGCTTCAATGTTAAGGGCGTAATTGCATAGACGGAATCGGGTAAGGCCGCTTTTTTTGTACGTCATGTAGTAATAGATTGAGCAATTTAATATCGGAAAGCTGGGTCAATTATTACCTTGTTGTCTTTTTTATTTGACAATTTATTTATATATATTAGATTAGATTAGATTGTATTCTAACTATTATTTCGTTGACAACTGAGGTGTTCCAAACAAACGCGGAAATGTTTTTTCCGCCAAATATGAGGTAATCTGTAGGGAAAGCGAGGTTATCGTGAGCAAACGTTACTGGTTGTATTTGGTAATGATCTGCCTATTCTTCACCACGGCAAGCGCCATGCCGCCGCATCCATCGCTATTGCGGAAAATTCTAGCGGGGGAATTGCCAGCGCCTATTTTTATGACAAATCCGGAATACCGGGTGATTAAAGGAATTGACCAGGGATTGCCTGAACCATTGTTCGAACCCCGGGCCCAACTTTCGAATTACAATTTTTTAACGATTTTAATCGGTTTTTCGGATCGACCCGGTGTAACTCCGCCGCAGATATTTGATTCGCTGGTTTATAGCGGCAATCCGATGCCGGGTCCCTGGGGTCCATCGCTACGTAATTTCTACTACAGGGCATCGTACGGAAATTTTAACATTACGACCGTGAATATCCCCTCCTCGCTGGGATGGGCCACTTCCCCATTTTCCAGATATTATTATACTCAAGCGGGGGGAAGTTATAGCTATGGAATGGGGACCTATCCCAATAATTCGCAGGCATTATGCGAGATGGCTATCAATATTATCGATCCACTGGTGAATTTTGCTAATTACGATAACAATTCGGATGGATTCGTAGATGGTTTAATTATTGTGCATGCCGGTCCAGGAGCGGAAATTACCGGGGATACTCTTCATATCTGGTCGCATGAATGGAGTATCACGCCACAAACAAGGGATGGAGTACAGATATCGACATACAGCGTTGTTCCTGAATATCGATATACTCCTTCGCCAAATGACAATACGGTGGGCGTGTTCGCTCATGAATTCGGCCATGTACTGGGATTACCCGATTTTTACGATTACGGTTACGATTCATATGGCCTGGGGGAATGGTCTTTAATGGCTTCCGGATCATGGAACGGCAATCGCGGCGGTGGCGATTTTTGGTCGGGTTGCAGTCCGGCGTTTCTGGATGCTTACAGCCGGGTATTTTTAGGATTCGTAACGCCAACCAATGTAGCTTACGACATGTTTAACGTGACGATACCTGCTGTTGAAGATAGCGCTAAAGTATACAGGCTGTGGACCCAGGGGATAATAGGTCCGGAGTATTTCCTGGCGGAATATCGGTCATTCATTTATACTGATACCGCTCTTGCCAATATGGGATTGACCATCTACCACGTTGATGAAACCCAACCTAACAACGATAACCAATGGTGGCCAGGGATGCCTCCTACTCCTCATTATAGAGTGGCTTTAGAGCAGGCCGACAATTTCTACGATCTCGAACATAATATCAACGGGATGGATCCCGGCGATCCCTATCCCGGATCAACCGTGAATCCGGCATTTTCCGCGATGACATCGCCATCATCAAACAATTATTATGGCATATCGACAATGGTATCGATTCATAATCTTATCCATATGCCGCCGCTAAGAATTGTCGCCGATTTATTTGTAGGAGCCACGGCGCCATCCTGTAGTTATCTGCCCGGAGATATCAGCGGCGACAATCAGCGATTGGGGGCGGATGTTACTTATGGAGTGCGGTTCTTTAAGGGAATCGGAAATGTTCCGCCGGATAGTTGTTGGATGGATTCGACAAGCGCTTATTTGTATGTTGCCGGGGATGTCAATGGTAATTGCGAATTTAGAGGATCAGACATCACCAGATTAGTGTCCTATTTTAAGGGGACGGCAGGGATAGCATTTTGTCACTTTTTCCCGCCGCCGCCATTGAGATAATTCGCGTTCACTGATACAGAAATTTTGCGAAAATAAAAGGGCGATTCCGACCGGGAATCGCCCTTCTTGTTTATGTTTGATTAATAAATCAAACCATTCCAATCTGTAATTTTTAGAATCTGAATTCGGTGTTCAAGAACAGGAAGCTTTCGGATTTGAGATCGGCTTGATAGCTCTTGTTGCGGAAATTCAATGAAGCGGCCACGCCCTTAACCGGGGTGCATTCGACGCCAGCGATTAGCAGGCTGCTGCCATTATCGTCAACATCGGTGTTGGGATCGGTCATATCGTAACGACCAAACAAACCGAGAGTGCGGAAAGGCGAATCTTCGCCGGTTAAACTTCTGAATTTCAGGTTGCCGAATATCGAGATGGCCGACGCTTTGACATCATCGGTACTGGGACCCTGACCCAGGGTGTTGGACCAGAATTCGCCTCCGACATTGAACATGTCTTTGTAAGCCAGATTTGCGCCAACCGAGATAATCTGACGCTTATAATCGCCGGCTTTCATCGAGGAATCGATAACCATGTTCCGGGTGCCAGTGTAAAATTGAGCCGCAATCATGGTTTTCTCGAAATCAGGATTGCCAGACAGAGGTTTGAACACGAGGTATGGATTGATATCCTTGCTCTTGTTGTGTTCGTTCAAATCGGTATAACTGGTACCGTTCCAGATAGACAGACCGGCGTAACCATACTTGGATTTTTCGCCGATGTTATAATTGATAGTAGCGCCGAGGTCGGAGGTGGTCAGTATCTTGTTAAGGTCGCCGACCGAATTCAGTACATAGCGGTGACCCCACATCATGCCATCGACCGCATCCAGATATCTGGTTGGTTGAAGACCCAGACGAAGGGAGAGTTTCTCGGGGGCGAAATTCATTTTCCAGTCGGCGTATGCGAACTTGAGGACAATCATGTAACCGGCAAATGAGCCAAACATTTCATCTTTGGAATCGCGCAAATCGGTGGTGATATTCAAGCTGGTGTAGTCGCTTAATTTCGATTTGATGGTCACGTACGAACGATCCAACGAGAACTGGTTCCAACCTTTATAATCGACAGCGGTAGCGCTATCGACCATCATGGTGGTATCGGTCATATTCATCCACCACGAGCTGTAGATGCGGCCTTCGACAGTAGTTTCGATGGCCATCGATGTGCCCGCAATAACCATCACGGCCATCAGGGCGAAAATTGCTGTTAACTTTTTCATTTTCTCACTCCTTATTTATTATTACCTTTTTACATGTACATGGATTCAATTGCTCAATTACCTCTTTATCACCTCCTTGTTATCTGAACATCATATTAGTAAATAATCTCTATCAGATTTAAGTATTGTTAAGAAATCGTAAGGATTTTATTGGATTGAATCAAATCCGGTAATAGCTGATCGGATCAATAAGCGGCGGCATACCCGCATTGCTTGGTAAAGGGCTATTCGATTTAGTTACAAACGATTTTAAAAACACGATCCGCATAATTTTATTCTCGTCCCTTATTGGAATATTATAACGTTTAAAACCGGTTTCTGGTTTCAAAAAATTATTAAATTGGCCTAATATATTATATATTAATCAATTGTCGCTGAAAGCATGACTGCATTTTTCAGCCTTTTTATCACATATATTACCTACGGGGAAAGGGAAATTTAATATGCAATTGTTAAAGTCACCTATAATTCCTTAGGTATTAGATTGTATCATTACCTGTTAACCAAGTCAACAACAGTGAGGGTATGGGGACGGTTCCGGGGATATAATCTTCGGTCAAGTTTTCAAGGGGATATAGTAAATGCGAAATATCGTGCACTACTGCGGCAGCCGTTGTTTCAGCCAGGCCAGGATTTGGGAGCCGTCTTCGACTCTGGCAAAATCATCGGCGGCAGTAAATATGCCATCGTGCCGGAACATTGTCAGCTCATCCAGCGATTTCGGTTTTTTATCGAGAGGATATTTGTCGGCTAAATTTAGCGGGTAGTTATAGGTCGGTGGGATCTCCAGCATATCGGCGTGAGTAATTTTGGTGAGAATGTTTCCGGCCAGTGCGGTCTGATGGAGAAATATCGTTTTCAGTTTATCTGCATTGACCATAGACATTAGAGTCGGATCGGTGTAAAGTTTTTCAAATGCTATCGGCCAGCCGCGCAATATCCTCTTTTCGGGCCGGACAATTATCATGCCGGCGTTAAAATATGGCCGGATTTTCGATTCGCCCACTGGAGTAATCATGGGAAATATGGCCGAATCGGACACGTCAAGAATATCGTACAGCCGCGACCAGAACGAATCGGGCGGCTGGTCGTATGATGACCCAATCAGCTGATGCATCACCGGACGATACCCCAGCGCGATATTCTCGGGCAACTCGAACGATTCGGGCCGTTTCACGAAAACGACATCGGGGTCGAGCCAGGCCAGATAATCGCAATTTCCGGCGGCTTCGCTTTCGGCAAGCGCGGATGCGTACACTTTGCCCGCATAGAACAATTGCCTCGCCTGAAACGGAGTGGCGCTTTTCTTGATTAGATAGCCATAGCGAGATTGTTGCTTGATAGCCAGCGATTCCATTTCCGGAGTTGGGTCGATAAGATAGAGCCAGCGCGGCATGGTTTTGTATTCGCCGGTAAACGAATCGATACTTTCGAACATCACCATAGCCCAGTGTAAATCGTATTTGTCTTGAGCATAAGTGGCGAAAATTAATTTTGTTTTCGGCATAATAGGTGAATCTCCCTGATTGAGTGTGGCATAAAAAGCGGCCCAAATCAACAGGAAAGCCACGATTATCAGAATCGCTTTTTTCATAATTTAATCTCCTGTCGCTGACGGCTTCTTGCCGATAAATAAATCGCAACTGCCCGGTTCGATTTCGCGGTGGTCGAACGGAATAGCCGTTGGGAAAAAACCGGTATTGGCGATAATCCGCAGCCAATCATCGTGATGGAACAGCCCGGTGATATGCCGGTCGTATTCCGCCCAAACTTGATTGTTTTGATTACGCAATAAGTAGGCGAAATCGGTGATGCAGTTATCATCGTTGGGATTGGGGTCGTGCACCCATTCGAGGTAGCGCAGGCCGCGACCTTCGAAATCATGGCCGCCATGCGATGTTGACGGGCGGAAATTCTCTTTGGTGTGATCGGGCGCGAACAGCGCGGCGCCGCCCGGTTTGCAATGAACATAGGCGGTTTCGATCGCCTTTTTCAAATCGGCCAAAGTGGTCATATAGCTGATTGCATCGTGAATGAGGACCGCATCGAAAAGCCGGTCAAGGCGAACCGTTCGCATATCGCCCTGGATATGTTCGCATTCCGGATTGAGTTTCTGACTGACTTTCAACATCCCGGGCGCGATATCGACTAAGGTCATCTTGAAATGCACTTTAAGATGCGAGGCATTATTGCCGCCGCCGGAACCCAATTCCAATACCGTTTCGATTTTGTTAAGCGTTGATTCGGTTAATATACGGCGAATGGTTTCCGATTCCTCAGCGTAATCCTCCGGCGCGGATAACACCGGCCACCAGGATGCGAACTCATCATATAAGCGTGGTTTAGAATTCATGGATATCCCCTCGTTTGGCAATTTTACGCAGATTTCGGCGTTGAATAAAACACCGAAAAGTCGCTATATCAATGCTATATATTTAATTACGTATAAAATCGCGAAAAGTTATGAGATTCCGACTCGCCACCAAACATCAAAAAACAATAAATATTTACAATAAACACTTGCATTTTAATTAATTTAAATATATATTCTAAGCAGAAACGATGTAATGGAGGCAAATATGGGCAATAAGCTGTTTTCGTTGGACAATTATCCTTCCCTGGCAAATTCGGAAACATTTTTCGAGCGAATCGTTTCCGAGGATGGGGCGGCCGGACGGATATTCGGGCAATTCATAATTCTATGTCTGTTCCTTTTCGCTTATGGGATAATCATGGGGGCGTATCAAAGTTTTATCCAGGCCATTACGGCCGGAGTGAAATTAGCGGTGCTATTTAATCTGGCTTTGTTGATTTGTTTTCCGGCGTTTTTTATCGTGCAATTTATATTGGGGTCGCACTTGAAACTTCACCAGATGATCTCGATAATCCTGTCGGGGTTCGTGCTGATGGCCTCGATTATGCTGTCGTTCACGCCAATCGTGATAATCTTTTTGCTGACCGGCAGCAATTATTATTTCCTTCACTTGCTGCATGTGGCGATACTCGTGTTCGCGGGGATATTCGGGATGAACACGATCGTGCAGGCGCTTAAATATTCCTGCGAGAAAAAGAACGTCTATCCGCGTACCGGGGTGGTGGTGTTTCGGTTCTGGGTGATAATTCTGGCGTTTGTGGGAATTCAGCTGGCGTGGAATTTTCGGCCGTTTCTGGGAATCAAGGGGCGGGCGTATGAGTTATTCGCGCAACGCGAAGGAAATTTTTACGCGGCGATGATATACGCTGCCGATCAGTTAATCAGCCCGGACAGGCCTGTTAATGATGATTATCGCGGAGAATCCCGGGGCGACTCCAATAAACAGGAGCCTGACAACAATTGGATTGAACACATAGGCAAGGACAGCGCCGATGGACACTGATATCATGACTTTGGAGGAAGTGGCGGCCTATCTAAAAATGACGCCGCAGACAATTTACACATGGGCGCAGGAGAAACGGATACCGGCGGCCAAGCTTGGCAAAGAGTGGCGATTCAAGAAATCGATAATCGATCGCTGGTTCGAATCGCATTTTGACGAGAAGTTCAAGGACATTATCAAGCCGACGGAAATGGCGGACGGTGAGGGTGGGGATTAGTAGGCAGCGAGCAGCCTGCTATCTCCATCCTACCCGAAGCCAGCGGGCTTCGTTGGTGCGCAAAAATACATATTTTATGAT
>CAZTNJ010000005.1:0-26972 GCA_964614835.1 uncultured Ignavibacteria bacterium
TATTATAACAACCCAATTAAGGAAGCGCAATGATTTTTTTTACAATCGGGATTTAATCAATCCATACAGGGAGCCGGGATTATGTCTATGCCGTCAATTGATTATTTTAGAAGCATCACTTTTATAATTCTGGATTCATTACCGTTAATCCAATCAAGTCTCCGGCAATGAAAAGATGATCTCGTTTATATTCAAGGCCGTGAAGATAGGCCCCCGGTTCTGTAATAAGTGTGGTTTCGGAAATGAGACGAAGACTATCCGGGTACGCGGAATTAAAAATCCAAAGTTTCTGGTCGGTAATAATATGCAAATTAAATTTCAGGAATTTCACAATATTCTGTAAAGCAAAAATTACGAAAACCGGTATGGATCAACCGCCGGATCCTACAACAAAAGTTAAAGAACTGGATCGCCCTTCATCATCAGTACAGACCAGCTTATGCGAACCCACAACAGGCAGATAAAATGCTTTTTCGCCCGGCGCGACTTGAGCGTATAATTCGCCATCGATAAACCAGAATATCTTTTTGGATCCGGCGGCAATCGAAGCCTCAAGCGGTATTCCCTGATCGGCCAGGGGTATATGTCCACGGATTATATAAGTTACATCCTCCGTCGGAGAATAAATAACCGGTCGGTCTCCCGAATAGGTGCCGGTGCAAACAGGATTATGCTCCGGGATTACGGCTATGGCGCGCCCCGACTTGATCAGCCAGGTGGCGATTTTCGGAGGCCAATCTTCATATATGACATGTTTTATATGCTTGCCCGATGAACAAAAGCGGCAAAGTCGGAACCCGGTTATGGAATCGACCAGGATTTCTTTGTGAATAGTACAAGTCGTTACCGGCGAAACGCCAGGGATGTAGAGCTCATCGACCGTAGCCGGGCAATGAGGGCCGGGCGGCATTCCGCTTACCGCGCATACAGGTCTTGTATCGACCGTTATCGGTTCGTTAAACCATCGTTGACCCGTCCCGGTATTGATCAAACGGAAAATTTCAAACAAGATCGGCGCGGCCGCTTCGGCGCCGACCAAATCGGGCGAAGGCTCGCCATTAAAATTGCCTGCCCAAACTCCAACCGCGAACGTCGGATTGAAACCAATCGACCAGGCATCTTTGCGGCCAAATGATGTCCCGGTTTTCCAGGCTACTTTTGGGATATTGGGCGAGAACTCCCAGCTGGAGGGAAAATCCGGACGTTCCAGCTCGCTCATGATTTCGGAGAGAATATACGCGGCCGCCGGAGAGAATAGACGGGCGCTATCAACCGAGGATTCATCCGGCAAATAATGATATTTCTTATACACCCCGCCGCGAGCCAAACAGCCGTATAGGTTTGTCAGGTCAAGCAGTTCTATTTCGCAAGAGCCGAGAACCAGCGGTAAACCATAATCGGAATCCTTGCGAGTAAGGGTGGATAAACCGCCGTTTTTAATCAAGGCGTAGAAATTTTTTTGGCCGACTCTGGCGCAGATATGAACGGCGGGAACATTAAGCGAATTGCGAAGCGCATCGGTAACCGAGACCGCCCCCCGATACTGGCGGTCGTAGTTTTCGGGCGAGTAGCCGGAGTAATATGCCGGCAAATCTTCAATCATCATATTGGGAGATACCAAACCCTTGTCGAGCGCCATTCCATAAACGAACGGTTTTAACGCCGATCCGGGCGAACGGGGCGCGGTCGCGCCGTTGACTTGCCCCTCATGTTGAATATCGTTGAAATCGCATGAACCGACCATCGCCAGTATTTCGGCCGTAGAGTTTCTAATCACCACGACCGCGGCATTATTGATACCTTTCATCGCCAGAGGAGTTCTGTAACTATTGATTACCGCCTCGCAGATACTCTGGATTTTCAAGTCGACGGCGCAGGTAATTTCGGGACGGCCGCGATACCTGGTTAGAAGCTCGTTACAAAGATGCGGGGCAATATTAGGCAGTTTGTATTTTTTCCCCTTGATTTCTTCATCAAGGGCTTCTTTGTAATCGCTTTCGGAAATGATTTTGTTCTTGCGCATCGCGGCTAATACCCGATTACGAGCATTAAGGCTGCTGGCCAGATTGATATCGGGCCGGAGCGCTTGCGGAGAGTTGGGTATGGATGTCAATAGCGCCGCCTGTGAGGCGGTGAGTTCGCGGGCGGGCTTCCCGAAATAAAAGTAGGAGGCCGCCCCTACGCCTTCGATATTTCCGCCGTAGGGAGCCATGTTGAAATATAGCTCCAGCAATTCTTTTTTCGAAAAATGAAGTTCGAGCTGGAAAGCGCGAAGCACCTCGATAAGTTTCGCTTTCAGCGTGCGCGATTTGGGCTCCATCATCCGGGCTATTTGCATGGTGATAGTTGACCCGCCCCGAACGATTTTGCCGGCGCGGATATCGGCATAAGCGGCCTGAATTAGCGAAACGGGATTTACGCCGGGATGATAGTAGAACCAGCGATCCTCGCAGATAAGCGCGCTTTTTTGCAGAAGCGGGGAGATGTCCGACAGCTTTAGCGGTTTGCGCCAGTAACTGTCAGAGGAAATATGGGCGCCCAGAAGGGTGCGATCGCGGCTGTAGATAAAAGTCGAGGAGGGCTTGAATAATCTATCTAATGGTAATGGAAATATCAGCCTGTCCGCAACCAGAATTAACAGGATTGTCCCAAGCAGCCAGGCGACAATTATACGATTTGACTTACGCCTGAATATAATAGTACTTATGTGACGCGCTGGCATTGTGAGTCGTTATATGTACATTTGTAATAACGTATTTTATATTAATAAAAATACTCTTATAATAACAATAGAAAGTACAATAATGGAATAAACAATACATTGGATTCAACTCGGAGGTCTCTTTCTCTTGTTACCATAACTCCATATTGTAATTTGTATTTTCTCATAAAATGAGTAAGCCCGGGGGATACCTCAGATTCTTTTCGATTTTTTACTTCGACGGGCAGAAATTTATCGCCACCGTATGTTACTATAAAATCGACCTCATTCTTTTTCTCACGATAATAAGCAATTTCTATAACCTCGCTCCACTTATTTAAATTAATTGCCACAAGATTCTCCGCATATAAACCCATCATCGCTGGGTCGTTGGTAAAATCATCCCATGTTTTTAACACGGCGTTTCGGAGCGCCAAATCAATCGGGTAGCATTTAATGTTTCCTTGTCTCACTTTTAAAGGTTGATGAGTGAATTTTTTAACACGGAATACTAAATCAGTAACAAGAAGACGCGGGAAGTTTTCTTCAATGACGCTTCTCGGAACGGCAAGTTCTTTAGCAACAGCCGACATGTTTATTTCATGGCCTGGATGTGCCAATAAATAAACCAAGAATCTAAGAACATTTACCGGTTTTCGATAAGTTGTTAACGTCATCAAATCTTCATAGAGCACTTTTCTTACTTGCTGCTCGACAAGGTATTCAATCTTTCTTATAGGGTCTTTTAATTGCCAAACTTCCGGGAATCCACCTTCTCTGCAATAATTAATCACCGATTTATTTATTTCATCTATAAATGGTTCAAGTTCAATTTTCGCCTCTTTTAGGTTTTCGAGAACACTGTTTAGGTCTCCGGTTAGTAATAGGTTTTTTATATTATTATATTTGTCTAGTATAGCGGGGAACTCTGGCCTGTCAATTAACCTATATAGACAGAATTCTTTAAAACTGAATGGCAATAAATGTCTATCTTTGATTCTCCCCAGTAGGCTTTCTTGGCTTTTTCGAAAAATAGGAGAGGAGGCCGAACCCGAAACGATAAATCTTATCGGCAACTTAAGATCATAGCTCTTTTTAAGATAAAGCTCCCAGCGTGGTAATCTCTGAATTTCATCAAGGAATAAATACGCTTTAGTTCCAATGGGTATGTCGAGGGTAACGTAATCAACCAATCGATCGAAAATTATCCGCTGAAGTTGGGGGGAACCGAATACTTCGGGATCATCAAATGAAAAATATAGAATTCTATTTCGTGGTATACCCTCCTCGATAATTGTACTAATAACATGATGTAACGCTGTTGTTTTGCCTACTCTTCTTGGTCCTGTAATTGATATAATTTGGGCTATATCCCGCAAGTCTGATAATATTTCGTCAACGATGGGCCTTCGATATGCAGGAAGCGTTGCTCGCCATAATTCTGTCTTTTCAAGCGTATGCCAAGGGTTATACGGCTTAATTAGCCTTTGTAGTTCATTCAATGTCATTGCAACTCCTTGATTGGCTATACTTTGTGACAAGCATTTTAATTATGCTTCCTTAAGGATGCATGTTGGGAATCGGTATCGAACCTCTTGTATCATAAAAGATTACGGCAATCAACTATTATTTGTGCTTTTTCAATCCATTCCCCTATTTTACGCGCGCCCATTCCCTAAAAAAACAACTTCGCCAACCCCAATATCCCCTGTTTCCAGGGTACCCTATGAGTCACTCCCGAAGCTTCTTTGAAATCGTGGCGATGTTCCAGATACCAGTTGTAATTGCGCAGAAGCGCATCCTTGTTGGAATATTTCGGCGCGAACCCCAACTGCTTTTCGGCTTTTTCAATCGATACGAATGATTCTTTCCCGGCCGTCTCGTAAATCCATTTATAGATTGGCGAAAGCTTGAGTTTCTCCAAAATCCTCAAAGTAAATATTACCGGCCACTCCGGAAGCGACACCACATGCTTCCCCTTCCCGGCGGCATCGAGCACCGCCTGGAAATCGCTTCGAGGGGTACCAAAACTCTTGGCGCCGATATTGAACGTATCGTTAACTTTATCGTCGGGCAACTGTGTGCAATTCCAGATTACCTCGCAAAGGTCTTCGACATCCAGATACTGATACGGATTATTCCCTTTTCCCAAAATCGGAAAATTGTGTCCCTCGACAGCCCACTCATAGAATAGCGCAAATATCCCCAGCCGTTCCGGCCCGATAAACGATTTTGGTCGAAGTATCGGGACTACCATCCCGGATTCACGAAATCCCGCGCATATCTTTTCTGCCTCGACCTTGGCAATACCATATGGCCCAACCCCGTTCATCGGGTCGGTTTCCAGCAAGGGGTGATGGTCGGGGATTCCGTAAACCGCCGTTGTGGAAATGTGCACGACCCGCTTGACTTTGGCTTTCTGCGATTCTTCCATCACGATTCGGGTGCCATCGATATCGGTGGAAAAGATATCAGCCGGTTTATACAAGGGTAATGCCGCCGCGCAGTGAATCGTGAAGTCAGCCCCTTTGACACAATTTATAACATCCTCGCGAATACGAATATCGCCCTTAACCCAAGTGATTTTGTCCTTGCAATCGGGATAATCGAACGGCACTAAATCCAACGATACGACTTTCTGACCTTTCGCCAGCAGATAACGAATAAGATTAATGCCCAAAAATCCCGACCCGCCGGTGATAAAATATGTATTGGTTGCCATCGCGATTACCCCTTTCCAGTTTCTTTTATTATGGGTGATAATATCGCAATATTAAATCGATACTTCAAGATGATTATAAAAAAATTCCGGTTGTTTGTCGCTTACCTGCTTTCTCTAACTATCAACGTCCGCGAATTAACCGAAAATGCCCCGAAATACCCCAGAGCATCGTTGTTCCAATTGGAAAGCGGATTGGCTGGCGCGACAGGATCGATTCCATTGCCTTCTTCGTAAGCGACCACGCTAATCAGGGTTCTGAAATAATCATAAACAACACTATCCATCGATACATATTCAATCGTTAGCGAATCTCCAACTTGAAACACCTGATTGAAATAGTTGTATTCGATAGGGTTGCCATCGGTGAAATCATCGTCGTATAGGTAATAGTCAGGCAGAAGCGAATCGTTTACGGTTATTTTCAAACGACCGAAATTTGACACATCAGGCGGATCACTAAAACTTACATAGAGCCGGTATCCTTCGTCCTCTTCCGACCCGAATCCGCCCCCTTCCTGATACTCTGTTCTGACAGAATCGATGATGATTGGCGCGGGTATGTATGAGGTCGCCGTATAGGTTACGCTATCAATCGTTACGCGGGCGTTATAGGTTCGACCTATCTGTCCTATAAAATCCTGCGCGAAATATATTCCCGGCTGCATTTCGGTAAATGTATCGACATGCCCGATATCATCGGTGACAGTAATGAACGCTCCCGAAATCATCGGGAAATCATTCGGTTCGAAATAGTCGGTGGTTTTACTGATCGCGAACCACGATTGTTCGGGCTGGTCCGATACTACCCCTTCTATGACAAGGCGAGGCTCCTTATTTTTTAGATTTATATTGATGACCTCCTCGCAGCCCATGATAATTGGTATAGCCAGAAAGCCTGATAGCATCGCGATAGTCTTCATGTTTATTCGCATATTTTAGCTCCTAAAATTCTCTATTATATGTTATCGATGGGAAAAAAGAGAAAAGGGCGATCTTGACCGCTTGAGTCTTAGTCGGATCATCCTTGTCTTTGCGGAATGAAATGGCATACGCGTTTTTCCTTCCATAGGCGTTATATAGCGAAAAATTCCAGCTCGACACTTCGCCTTTCCAGGTAAATCCTATATCCAGCCGATGATAATTCGGCATCCGATAACCGTTGCGGTCGGAATACAAATTGATGACATGGCCATCTACGCCATATTTACCGTATGGGAATGTTACCGCGTTGCCGGTCATGTAAACCCAGGATGCCGAAAAATTCCAACGAGTTGTCAGGTCGTACATTCCAACCAGCGATATATCATGAGTCCTGTCCTGGCGGGCATTGTACCAATCGCCATCGTTGACCGCGGCAAATTTATTTTGGGTTTTGGAAAGAGTATAACTTAGCCAGCCGTTCAGGCGTCCGTATTTTTTCTTGATATATAGTTCGATTCCGTAGGATCGAGCTTTGCCGAATACCAATTGCGATTCGACATATTGATTAAAAAAGATGTTGGCCCCGTTTTTCAAATCAACCTGATTGCGCATGTTTTTATAGTATAATTCTGCCGACATCTCGTATTTGCCATCGGCGAGATCGCGGAAATACCCTATGGCGAATTGGTCGGCGATTCCCGGCTTGACTATTTTCGTGCTGGGATGCCAGAGGTCGAACGGGGTAGTTGTCGTGGATGTCGAAATAAGATGCAGATATTGCCGATTTCTCGAATATGAGGTTTTGATGGAGCTGGATTCCGTCAGAAGGTAATTCGCGGTTAAACGGGGCTCTAATCCGCCATAGTATTTGATAAGCCTGCCGCTCCCGTAAGTATTGGCAACGATAGGATTGCCCTGTTGGTCGAATACGTAGTCTTCGCCTGGCCCCAGTGCTGCGAAACCGCTGTAACGCAATCCGTAATTGAGTTGGAAAATATCCGAAATTTCCCATTCGTGGTTCAAATAAAACGCGTTTTCAACGGCATATTTCTTTTTCAACAATAATTCATTAATAGAGCCGCCCTCTTTGGCCTTGATTTCTCCCGGCACGAATGTATGATAAAAGGCGTGTACTCCAAATTTGATTGTGTTCTTGCTGTCGGCGAAATACTGGAAATCCTCCTTCAGCGAATAGTTCTTTATCGATGAATATATATTCACCAGATCGTTGCCTTCGGTGATTCCGACATTATACTTAAACAAGCTGAAAATCAATGTGGTGTTGGAAAAGAATTTGTGGCCGTATAGATGATTCCAGCGAACCGTGGCGGTGCTGTTTCCCCAGTCGATCCCGAATTCCCCCTTATACCCGAGCACATCCTTGCCGAAATATCCCGAAAGATATATCCTGTCTTTTGCGCCGATCTGATAGTTGGTTTTCGCGTTCAAGTCGTAAAAATATAATTCTGATTTGCGGACACTTTCCTTTTTTGAACCCCTCAGGAAAAAATCGAAATATGTCCTTCTGCCCGAAATAAAAAACGATGATTTATCGTTTTTAATCGGGCCTTCAATAAGGCCATGAGCCGCCACCAAACCGACTCCCGCACAACCGTCGAAATTGCGAAGATTTCCTTCTTTCATTTTGATATCGAGTACCGACGATAACCGGCCGCCGTACTCGGCCGAACCGGCCCCCTTGGTCAGCACTACATCTTTTACTGCATCGGTGTTGAAAACCGAGAAAAACCCCATCAGGTGCGAGGCGTTATAGACAGTAGCTTCGTCTAAAAGAATTAAATTCTGGTCGGCTCCTCCGCCGCGCACAAAAAACCCGGTATTGCCTTCGGCGGCCGCCTGAATTCCCGGCATCAACTGAATAGTCTTTAGAAGGTCCTGTTCACCCATAATCACCGGGATAGTTTTGTATTGGGATGGCTGAAGTTTAAACGAGCTCATTTCCGGTATTTTGATATTATCATGAGCGCTTTCGGCGGTAACCACTATGTTCTGGGTCTTTATTGGTTCGATCGATAATTCGAAATCGTTTTTCTGATCTCCGAATAAATTAATTCGTTCTCGTTTCGAACTATACCCCACCATCCGGATTAACAGGTCATGGCTGCCTTCCGGAAGTGTCAGCGAATAGAATCCGTACGTGTTCGAACTGCATCCCGCCTTCAATTGCTCGACATATATCGATGCCCCGATTAGCGCCTCGCCGCTTGACGAATCTTTAATATACCCGCTGATAGTGTGCCGTTTTTCCGATTGCGAAAAAGCCGAATTTAATAGGCATACAAACGCCAGCATTATTCCAAACAGTATCCTCAACTTGTTCATCCTTTTCCTTCCCAAAATTACCTCCCACAAATTAATTAACCCAATCTTATAACTCTCGATATTTTACGGATTATTATGGTAAATGGTTAAAAGTATTTTATTAAAATATCTAATCAACGTCTCTTTGAATACAAAAAAGGCGCCGGTTTGCTTCTCGGCGCCTTGGTGATTTATTGTTTATTTGTTATCGTCGATTATCACCTGGCCCGACGAGGCCGCGCTGGCGATTGTCGGGTCATACATGCATTCGGCGGCAATCGGCGGAACCGAGAACTCTCCAGCCGAAATAACTCTTATCAAATAATGATACGTTTGTTTTTGCCGCTGCCATAAATCGCTGAACAATAGCACCCGATCGTCGCGGATATCCATATACGAAACTTTCCAATCGTTGGCGGGCAACCAGGGCAAACGACCGCTGGTGGCTAATCGCGGATTTTCGATTTCGAAACCGGCCGGAAGCATGTCGTTGATTATTACATAGCTCAAATCCTGGTAAGTGGCAATAATCGAAACTTCCGCGACCAACTGTTGCCCCAGATGGATATTGTTCAAATTGACCGGTTGCCCGTTAATATCCAGGTAACGCCGTCTGACTTCAAGTTTATTGTCGAACTCATTTACCGCTTTTTCGGTGCTTACCCCTGATGCCTGCCAGTAGTAATAGCAGTTCCCTTTGCCTTTGATCTTGATCGTAATCGGGCTATTGCCAAGTTCGCGGCTGTTCACATGGAAATCCTTGATATCAAATTGACGGAATACTTTGCCGCCGATTTCGATCGTGCCGGTATAATCCGGAGTCTCCTGTGTGCGAAGGAATTTGCCCATAGCCATAAGGGCAAACGCGTTGCTTTGCGTGGTGTACCACCTGTTCACACAGATATCATCGGTAACCTGCTTTAGCAATATCGGTATCGATGGGTGATTCGGCTGGATTTCGCTAAGAACGTCGAGAATGATCGCGTTTGCACGTATGTCCGAATCGAAATTGCCGCCGTTTTCCGGCGCGTATTTCTGCGGATGAACTTCTGCGGGCATCAGGGTTATCGCGTCATCCAGGCCCGTCGTCAACGCCGCCGCCGCCGCCAACTGGAATCGTGAATAAACCGGTATTATCACCATGTTGAGCTTCTTAAGCTCATTGATTATGCTCTTATCAAGCTTTCCGGCTTTGGCCAAAACATAGGCGATATAGATTCGACTGACTCCGTGCTCCGCCTCGTTTGTTGGTTCCTTCACTATTTTCTGAAGATAATCGATTGCCCTGTCATAAACCTTATCATTTACCTGATAACCCGCCTTGCGCGCTTCAATAATAAAGTGCGTGGCATATATGGTTGACCAGCGGCAAACCCAACCCGTACCCGGCCAATACTCAAATGCTCCGGATGGCAACTGCATGCCAGAAATCTTCTGAATCCCTTCCGCGACAAAATACTCCTGCCCCTTGCCGCCAAATATTTCCGGCTGAACAACTCGCGCCAGATCGTTAAAATACAGAAGCGGGAATACATGCGAGGTTGTCTGTTCGAGACATCCATAAGGATATGTGAGCAGATATTGAATCCCGCCCGCGACTTTTAACGCTGGCAGCGAAGACAACTTAAGGTCGTATTCTTCGGTACCCTCTATCCATTGAGCTGAAAGCGTCAAAGTCCTGGAGGAATCCGCCGTTACCGTGCCGGATCCATGCAGTGTCAATAGCGGTTGTCCGGGACGATTGACCATCTCGACCTTCTCTTTGGATTTCTCGACACCGTTTGTGGCGGTTACCTCGAATGTTACTTTACCGGGTTTGTTGGTTGCCTCAAAACTGAAATTGGCGATCCCCTTGCTGTTATCCGGTATATGCAATCGCACGGTTTGTTTCGAAATCAGTTTTGCCGCGCCGTCGATTTTCATGGTAACGCTGATACTATCTGCCTGTCCCAAGTTATTGAACACGACTACCGGCGTATTGATTTTATCTCCCGGGGCTATAAATCGCGGAAGACTTTCTTGAATTACGATTTTATCCCTGACTGTGATTTCATCGGTGGCCGATCCGCATCTACTATCGTTAAATGCAACCGCCATCACTGTTAGTTTGCCGTTGAACTGCGGCACATCAAATTCAACATGAGCGATCCCCTCCGCGTCCACCGATACGATTCCCGACCATAATGCTACCGGTTTTACCCGTCGCGCGTTAAGAGGATTTAAGTGGCGTTTTCGGGCGGCATCAAAGGCGGCGCTTCCGCCGGGAGCCAAATTAGATTCGCCCGGCTTTATATTGGGAAACACCATCGAATAAATATCATAAGGCACTAAAGCTGGTCGCTTTTTCCCGAAAAAGAAATCAAATGGATCGGGCGTTTTAAATCCGGTCAGTTGCAATATCCCCTGATCGACCGCCGCTACGGTCAGTTTCGTACCTTTGACAAGATTGGTTTTAATTCTTATGTCCACCTTTTCCTGCGGCTTCATTACATCCGGCGCGTCGATATTCATAGTGATTTTCATGTCTGTATTATCCACCGGAAGCGATACCATCCCGAACGCCCGGGCCGGCGAGAATCGCTCCAGCGAATTTGCCGATTTAATCAGGGTACATGTGATATAAGCGTTTGGGGCATATTCTTTTTTCACCGGGATATCGATCTGGGCCGTGTTGCTGTCCAGCGTGTAAGTTTTTATATCCAGCACTTTTTCTTTTTCGACCGTGACCAGTAATTTACCGGAAAAAGGCGCTTTGACCAAAATTCTGGCAGATTGTCCGGCCGTATAAAGCTTCTTATCTAGTTCAAGTTCGATTCGATCGGGCTTGGCCATCGACCAGGCGGCATATCCCCATCCCGATACATAGAAATCGGTGGTCGTCATATGGTCGGTGCGGGGGCTCGTGAATCTAACTCGGTAAGCGCCATAATTTCGCGGAGTAAATGTCACCATGGCGGTCGTGTCCTTAATAGAGACAAACGCCGAATCAACCGGTTGTTCCGATTCTTCCGACATATAGCGATAGATTCCGTAAGAATCACGCTTTACGATATTTTGATAAACGATTTGATACAATTTCACCCAGCCGGTATCGAGCGCGACAATGTTTCCCGCGCCGTTGACCGCCACTGCGTTCACTGCCACGGGCTCATTTATTTTGCTATATCCATGCGTAATTCTTTGCAGCCCCAGATATATATTATAGGGGTGCGCTGCCACCGCCTTGTATCCGCTAACCGCGCGTCCGCCATCTTCATAAACGGTACCCGAAATGAGCAGCTTCAAGCTGGCCGGCGGTTTAAGGTTTTGTGAAAGTTGGTAAGTATAAATATGATTTCCCGCATTATCGAGCTTATCGCTGGCCAAATCGATTTGCATCGGCGTAAACGCGCGAAGATTCGAATCGAAACTGTAATCATCCCACTTTTTCGGTCTGAACACATCGCTTTCAATCGTTATATGACCGCTTACTGCATTTCCGGCACAGGCCGGCCCGAACAAGTATACGCCATTCACCGATATTTGAATCTGATCGCCGCTGTAATAAACATCCTTATCGGTTGTGAGAGTTGTTTTTATCCTGTCCGGCATGAAGTCTTCGACCTGGAACCCGTATTGTCCGATTACCTGTTCGCCGATTTTAACCGCGAACTGATATTTTCCTGTTTTGGCGAAAGTCGGTATTTCGATATCGAGACCAGATAGGCCGCGGTCCTTGGTGGTCAGCTTGTACGTTCCGAAGTCGTGCCCCTGCGGGTCGGTAATTTCGGCAACATATGGGAATTCCGGCGCCATGGCAGCGTTCACACCGCGCATCGCCACCACCAGATGAGCTATATCTCCTGGGCGATAAACGCCTCTATCGGAATAGATAAACGGTTCGTATCCTTTGGTTAAATAGGGTCTTCCCGAAACGTCGAAATCGGATGTGTTTATAACGCTGTTATTGAACTGCAAAAACGATAGGTCGTTGCCCTTGGTGGCCGTGATCACGAACGGTTCGAAACCGGCCATTTTTTCGGCGATATTGTCGAACACGACAACGCCCCGCGCATCGGTTTTACCCGTCACGATAGTCTGATTATTGCGGCTGATTAAGTTTATATCGACACCCCCTAATGGCCCGGTGTTTTCCAGTGAATTAACCCAGACCATCAGGTAATTATCCGACATCCTGGCTACTATCCCCAGGTCGGTAATTAAAATTCGTTTGTCTATATTGTACCAGCGTTTATCTTTGGGATAAACCAGCACATTGTAAATGCCTTCCAACGAATCTCCGACTATTTTCCCAATGTCAAATGTCGAAACCAGCGGTTCGTTTAGCTTGTTGGGCAACTTGAAATCCTTAGAAAAGATTTTACGCCCGACCGAACCTATTTCGGGGTAGTTTGAACCGAGGTAATAAACGATGTTATTGGTGAATACCTGTTCCACTTCGATAGTTATTTCATCATAATTTACCGATTGTATAGCTATTAATCGGTTTCCTTTCCGGGATAGGTATAAGCCCTCATCTTTGAATTTAACATTAGGAATAATATCGCCAATCACTACTTTTGTCGAAAAATCTCGTTCTAAAGGCTGGCCTTTCAACGAACGAATTCCTTTGGCGATATTAATCATGTATGTCTCGCGCGGTTTGAAATTGCCGAATATCTGAATTAAGCTGTAGCGTTGATTGATTGTGAATTTAACCGGCGGGTCAATCGTAATCTTATCCTTCACCTCTTCAAGCGATGTTGATTGCGATAAATAAATAGTTATCTGGCAATCTTCGCCGGCGTTATGTGGCTGGACCGATTCCACCACAAGAGGCCGGGGTTTGACGATCTCGAATGGATAGGGGTAGTCTCCCTGAAGCGGGACTGTTCCGCCGACACAATTCAATCCCCTATAAATCGTAATAGAGAAATCGCCGTATACATCCTTCGGCGAAAATTGCTCGGAAATCAAGGTGAGAGAATTCGATGGGGTTTTTTCATTCACCTCGAATTTAACCTTTCCGAAATTCGTTACCAGATGATCCATCAATTGGGCGGGATCGACCGGGTAATTGAACTGCAGGTGAATCAACAACCTGCTATCGCCGGGAGGAACATTCGCCAATTCGTGCCAGGCCCTGGTAATGGCGATAGTTGGCGTGCGAATTAAAAATGTCCGGCTTTCATTGATCTTATTGCCATAGAGATATGTCCGGTCGCTTTTTATTTTTATTTTGTATTCGGTCGATGGCCGAAATTGTGAATCGGGATAATAGGCGAACTTGTCGGGGGCGATCCACTTGCCCAATCCCGATATCGGCGGTACGATTTCTATGGGGCAATCGGCGGTTAACTTATCTAAACTATCCGATGGCATCAAATCGCGATTGAATTTTATCATTATATTCGCCGGTTCATTGATACTTAAATATTCTTCCGGCCAAAACGATTTCACCTTAACATTTAAATCAGGCTCCCTCTGCGGCTGATCAGCAAATAAAATCACGCCGGTTATAGCGCCGATTGCTGCCAACAGCAAAAATGCGGCGAATATCCAGCGTTTTAAATAGACCGAAATCCCCGACTGCTCGGACATGACAAAACCTCCAGATTATTTAATTTTGAATCCCCAAAATTTCCGCGTTTGTATGAAACGATTCAAAACCCGCGAATCGGGTTTAAATCGCGGATGATATAATTTAAATGGAGCACTATTGCAAATTAAATGTTGCTACTTGATAACAATTTTACTAAAAAGAGCTGATTTTGGGGCAACCGAAGGCGCTATTTCATCTTGATAGGACTTGCCGGTGGCGGGCGCCTATTTTAGCGTATGCTTCCGAATAGTATCTTTTAATTCGGTCAAATCGGGCGATTTCACGACATAATCATCCGCCAGCCAACTGGAGAAATTGGCTTTATAAGATGAGTAAGCCGAATTAATTATGACCGGTAACCCGCGATCGAAATTCTTGATCTGTTCCAGAATCTCCAGCCCCTCCTGATTGCCGAGTTTGATATCCAGCACAACCACTTCCGGCCCGAAACTTTGAAGGTTTTGCACGATTTCCCGGCCGTTGTCGATCGGCAAGACCTCATGGCCATCATCCTCAAGTTCATCTTTATAAAGCTTGAGAAGATTCGCCTCGTCTTCAACGATCATTACTTTGGCCATTTTTATCTTCTCCTCCTTGGAATTCTATCTATATTTACGTTCCGGGAGTGCCGTCGGTTCAATTAATCTTCCCGGTCAGAATACGCCGGCAGATGCACCGAAAAAACAGTCCCTGATCCGGGAATCGATTGAACATTTATCGTGCCGCCGTGGTCATCGATAATTTTTTTTGATACCGGCAATCCCAATCCGGATCCTTTTTCCTTTGTAGTATAGAACAACTTGAAAAGATTGTCCATGCTTTCTTTATCCATCCCTATTCCAGTATCTTCGATTTCCAGCACCGCATAGTCGTTTTGGCGAATCGTTCGTACGGTTAGCCGCCCGCCGCGAGTCATCGCCTCAAGCGAGTTTTCAATAAGGTTCAAAACTACCTGTTTTAACCTTTCAGGGTCGGCTTGAACAATAAGCCTGGATGAAAATAGCTTCTTCTCTGCCCTTATCCCGGAATTTTTAAAGCGATCTTTAAACAGGCTAAATGAATCGGCCACCACTGCGTTAAGATCGCACTCCCGTATATTAAGACGGGCACGCCGGGAAAATTCCAGAATTTCCGAATTAATCTTAAGCAACCTATCGACTTCCGCGATAATCACATCGACCATCTCCGCATTGAACTTGTTAGTGCCCACGGTTGATTTAACCCTCCGGGCATATCCCCCAATCGTTACCAGCGGTATTTTTAGCTCATGGGCAACCTTGGTCGCCAGCATACCAATTTCAACCAGGCGTTCGTTTTGAACCAAATATGCTTGATTTGACCGTAACAATTCGTGTACCCTTTTCAATTCCCTTAATTGCGCCAGAAGCTGTTGGCGTAGTATGGCGTTTTCCAGTCCTGGGGCGCAGGCATTGGCCAATGCTTTCAAGGCTCCAACCATATCGGATGTAATAGGTTTTTGAGTGATTGCGTTATCAGCGATAAGCAATCCCAGCGGTCTGCCTTCCGAAATTAAGGGGACAACCGCTAATTTACTTGCCGATGGCCAGAACGACCAGTCCAACCGAGAGTACCAAATATCCTGGATATCAATTACGCGACTGACTCCATCTTTCATCGATTGGATAAATGGATTATCATAATCCTTTACGGAAATTTTCGCGCTCTCTATCAGACTTTCTAAGGCGCAGGGGCTGAAATCGGCTTCATTTAAGACCTTTGCCAATAATTGCGCTATTGGAATTTCGCCTACTTCATTCCAGATATTGCCTGCTTCTTCGATGCTTTCCGGCCCAATAGCGCACTTCCCCTCCAGATAACCGGAATCGTCGTTTATTAGAAAAACCGCCGCCCTGTTAAAACCGAAAGCATCCCCCGAGGTCGCGCCCGTAAGCATTATCCGTAATCCTTTTTCAAGACTATCGCTTCTGGCGATGGCATCCGTGATACTTTTAAGTAAGGATAATTCTTCGACGTTTTTCTTTAATTCGCGCGAGGCGATTTCCAGATTTTCCCGCTTTTGAGCCAACTGTTCCATCAATTTTGCTATTGTGGCGCTTACAAGTTTATCGGCGGTTCTTCGCCCCGTGCCCCGTTCGGCCACATGTTTAAATTGCTCGCAGTTGTGGCAAATCATCACATCATCCTGTACGCGAGAGATATCCACTCCCGGATTGGTGAGAACCGCGATCCAGCATAATTTTTCCGGCGAATTTTTATCACTGCAAAGGTGGTTTGTATCCATGACGATTTCCTTTAATTACCGATTTAATTTACATACAACCAATGTATTGTCAACTCTTTTTAAATTGACAATAGTAATAGCATTGGGATATTTTTCAGCATGGATAAAATCAGCAAGCAAACAATCAGACTCGCCCATAGCGAGGATGTCGGTGCCGGCGATATAACCACCATCGCCACAGTCCCGGCTTCGCTTGCAGGCAACGCCGTCGTCATCGCTAAAGTTGATGGTGTGCTTTCCGGCTCGGAGGCTTTTACCTACGCCTACAGGCTTGTTTCTTCTAAGATTAAAATCAGTTTTAAGTTTCGGGATGGTCAAAAATTCAAACGCGGCGACCAAATCGTCTCGGTAAGAGGTCCAGCGAGAGCCTTGCTGATAGGAGAACGGCTCGCTCTTAACCTGCTCTGCCATTTATCGGGAGTGGCAACACTGACTTCGATGTTTGTTCAGAAAACTAAAGGAACGAAAGCGGCAATTCTTGACACTCGTAAAACCACTCCCGGCATTCGTGGCCTGGAGAAAGCGGCGGTTGCCCATGGAGGCGGGAAAAATCACCGCATGGGATTATATGATATGGTATTAATCAAGGATAATCATATCGAGGCCGCCGGAGGAATTGGGGCCGCTCTTACAAAGGTTAAAAGGGCGAAAACCAAAGTCGAAATAGAGGTGGCCAGCATCCCTCAACTTAAAGAGGCGCTCAAATTTAATCCCGATATCATAATGCTTGATAATTTCGATTTGGCGGGAATGCGCAAAGCTGTCAAGATAATCAAGAATACAAAGCCTCATATTAAAATTGAAATTTCCGGCGGCGTTAATCTCAAGACCGTAGGACCAATCGCCAGAACCGGAGTCGATTACATTTCGGTGGGCTCGCTCACCCATTCGGCCAAGGCGATTGATTTTTCCATGAGGTACGTTAAGTGATATTCGGCACAATCGAGGGGGGACCCGGAGCCGCTTCCCAGGTTTTGGCTTTTTTAAAAACGCACAATGGACGATTCGCTCCCGTCAAAGAAATCAAAGAGTCGCTTAATATCACCCGCCAGAAAGTACTGGATAGCATCACGTTTCTGCGCGAGGCTGGCTACATTATCGAGACTAAACCCGATGACGGTTTCAGGCTTGTTTTAGCGCCCGATACAATCCTTCCGGTAGAGATAAGCGCCGGTTTAAGCTGTCAAAGGTTTGGCTGCAGGGTGTTTTCCTATAACTCTGTAGGATCGACCAATCACACAGCCCACGATTTCGCCAAGGCGGGCATGCCGGAAGGGACAATTGTGATAGCCGATACCCAAACCAAGGGCCGGGGAAGACTCGGCCGTCACTGGCATTCGCAATCCGGTAAAGGCCTATATTTTTCATTGATTTTGAGGCCTAAGCTAATGCCATCACAAACTCCGGGTTTATCGTTAATCGCCGGGCTCGCGGTTATCCGAGCTATTTATGCAATAACCGGTCATAAAATGCTGATGAAATGGCCCAACGATATATTATGCAACGATAAAAAACTCGCCGGTATTTTAATCGAACTGGAAGCGGAATTGGACCGGGTCGACTACGTGATAGTTGGAATAGGGGTCAATATCAACCATTTAAAAAAAGATTTTCCACGCCAGATAAAGCGAACCGCCACCTCTTTAAAAATCGAAACCGGTATTGATTTGACTCGTTCAGCATTGCTTCGGCAGATATTGATCCATTTCGAAAAGATTTATGACAATTTCTGCCATCACGGCCTGAAATATCTGGCCAAAGAGCTTCTCGAATGTTCGGCGGTATATAGGAAAAAAGTAAGCCTGTCTCTGGGCAAACGTAAAATTACCGGCACGGCGGTCGGTTTTGATAATAACGGCGGGCTATTAATAAAAGGCAAAAACGGCCTGCAAGCTTATTCGGCCGGCGAGGTCACGCTACATCAAACATTCGCCGATTTCCTGGAGAAAACCGGCAGGAAAACCAGGTCGCGGCCCTAAGCTATTCCCGCTTTTTGCGGCGGAAACCACCGAAAATCACAACAAACCCCAGCGCTATCAGAATCAGTGGCCAGAGAATCGAGGCCTTGGCGGCCAACAAATACAGCATAACCGAGATAACGGTCAGCACCAAAATCGGCGTGCTCGATCTTCTGCGTTCGCCGCTTGCGTCCTCCGGCGTGAACAGATACACCACCCCCAGCGAAATAGCCACCCCAAACACAAATGTCGGCCAGAGATAGCGCATATGTTCCCAATCGGTGAAATTGAGATAGGTGAACATAAGGCCAAGAATCGTCAGATAAGTGGCCGGGAAAAGCAAACCCTCGCTGCCCTTTGCCCGCTGGCTGAAAAAGTAGCTGACAAAAAACAGCAGGCCGCCGATTATCAGCAGTAGCGGCCAGAACAGCTTTCCCATTGGCGCGCCCACCAACCGCGATAGCAGCATCAAAACGCCGATCAGGATGAAAGCGATACCGGTGATTATTCGTCCGCGATTTTGTTTGTAATTTTGTTCCATATATTCATTATGGCATTGCGACCGTTGTTATTCAAGTAAAATTTACATTAATCGGAATCGATTCACCGGGAACTTATATTTATTTGGATACATTTTTATTACTGTGGACAGACAATGACGGAAAGTTCCAGTTTTAAATGGCACTATTTGTTGTTATGGCAGTATAATCAAGATGTTCCGAATAAAGCCAGGAAAAAAATGTCGATACCCAAGGAGGAAAGAATGATTAGAAAAGCGAGCGCCACCATGCTGGCCGCCTTTATTTTCATGGTCGGATTCAATGCCGTTGCTTTAGCGGACGAAAAAACCAACCAGACTCCGCCCTCGACATCGACGCCGCAGAAAGTGGTAAAACCTGTTAAGGAGGCCGTCGATGAGACCGGCGCGCCAGCGAAAGTCAAGGTCGCACCAATAAAGATGAAAACCGAACAGGCGCCTGAAGTCGAAAAGCCCGAGGGGATGCCGATTCATCCGGGATTGCATAAGCCCGCCGCCAACATGCTGGCAGTTTGTTCTTGCGGGATGTTAATTAAGCCATCCGCTACCACGAAGTATTTTCGTTATTCCGACAAAGAATACGCCATGTGTTCCGATTATTGCGTGAAAAACGCCGAAAAAGACCCGGCCGCGGCTATAAAGACTATCGAAAAACATATGGCCGAAGCGATGATCCCATCACCGATGAAATAAACGTGTGTGCGCGGCGCGCGTCCTCGCGTGCCCGGTCGTTGCGACAGGCTGGGGTAGATTAAAAAACCTGTCCCCCGCGGAAATTTCCCGCAACACGTGACCGCCGATTGAGAGTATTCCAAATCGGCGGTTTTTGTTTATAGCTTCAGGAATTTATAAGTAAATGTTGACGGATTTTACGAATCGTATCGTTAGTTTTGGTTGCTCTAAATAAACCCGCGGCATTTTTTGTCGAAGCCCGGTGTCCACAGATCATGGTATGTTTTCGGCCAAAATTTTACTATAAATTAAAGTGGTCTTAAAAAAATAGCAAAATAAAAGGGTGTCGGAAAAACACCCTTTCGTAATTAATTTTAGGCCGCCTCATGCGGCCTTAGAAAACCATAACACCAATTTTATCTATTGTCCGTAGCTTTTTATCATCGACAAGACATTTTGCAGCGAATTCGAGACGTTGGAAAGAACTTTCGAATATCGCTTGAGTAGCTCGGTATATTGCCAGCGCATCGAAAACGCCTTTTCGGGGAAATCGAAAATTTCCAAAAGAGTTTTCTTGTATATTTCATCCATATATTGCAATACGTAAAACGGATATTCGGGAATATTGGGATCCAACACTAATCCTTTGGATATCTTATCGCGATAAATCTCGACTTTTTCAAGAACGGTAGTCCCGAAACACCAGGGAGTCATTATCGAACTGATATTGGCGGCATCGCCATAATATTGGTAAATATTTTTCTGAAGTTGTTCTAAGATAATTTTCCGGGCACGGTAAAAAGCCAGAGTTTCTTCATGATCGGCTGGAGTAGATTCTATTTTTTGAGTCAACGACTCGAGTTCTTTACTGACCCGAGCATCGGTAATTTCGAGGAATTTGTAATACTCATCAATATATACCTTGATATTCTCGCTGGTTGTATAAACATAGGCGCCGCCATCGTCTTTGCCCAGACGGGGGTCTCTGGTTTTCTTAATGATGTCTTCGGTAAATCCTCTTTCCAGACCATTTGTCAGCATCTTGACTCCTTCTCTTTACCGTTCATTCGCATATAATGCAAATGATGTGCCAGCAAATACCTGGTTGGACAGCCGATATCCATCGCAAATACGATAATGTAAGGCCATGAATTCTATCATCTTACCCACCTAGCGCCTTCCGACGCATCTTTCCTTGGATAAATATAATGCCCCGGACCGAAAAAGGCAAATTAAAAGCGAGCCGAATATGTATTTAATTGCACCCTTGATGCAATCTCGAATACCCCGCCGCTTTCACCCCCATAAAAACCCTTTAGCCCCTGTAAATCATCGGGTTACTTGATTAAATGGGTCCGATGCGCAAATATCGACAATAAGCCGCCAGTATGAATAAAAACAACTTTCGATTTTGCCGGAATTTCTTCTTTGACTATATAGTCGAATAATCCGATCATGGCTTTGGCCGTATAGGCTGGGTCGAGAATAATTCCAGAATGGGCGGCCACTCCTTTCATGAAATCAGCCTCTTTTTTTGAGATTTTGGCGTAGCCCGGCCCGATATAATTATCATCAATATTTATCATTCGATTTTGGATTCGGGCTGGGAAATTGAATTTCTCGGTAAATTCTACAAGTATTCGGCCTATTTTATTTTCGAAATAGCGTCTATTACGCGCTACCGCCATCCCGATTATTTGAACCGGCCAGTTTAAATATTGCGCGGCCAGGTGAAGGCCGGCGTAGGTACCGCCAGAACCGACCGCGCAGACAAGGTAATCGGCTTTGATACCGGCCTTATCCAGCTGCCTTTTCATTTCGATTCCCTGCAATAATTATCCCCACATACCAAGACGATTCGATGCGCCTTCGGGGATTACGTAGGGCCTCTTGCCGGCGTTTTTAAGTTTGACCGCATGGCGGTTCATTATATTATCGATATTTGTTTCGTATGCTCTCTCGTTTACGTAGGTGATATTCGCGCCAAAGAGCATATCCAAAAGCAGGTTGCCATCCGGGCTAGCCGATTTTGCCCCTTTGAGAAAAAGATGGCATTTCAACCCCGAACGGGCGGCCAAAGCCGCTGTCGCGCGGCAATGATTGGAACCGACTCCGCCGCAGGTTATCAGAGTATCGGCCTTATGTGAGATAGCATCGTAGAATATAAACTCTAACTTGCGGATTTTATTGCCGGATAGTTCAGATCCGGTCAAGTCATCTCGTTTTAAAAAAATCTCTATCCCCGATTTAGGGGCAGGGGACAGTCCAAATGCCTCTATAGGCGTGGGGGTTATCGCCAATTGAAACCGTGGCGGCGGTTTTAAAGTATATTTTTTCATATTGACATAATAAATACATATCGCAATTCATGCAAGCATTTAGGGAGACAAATCCGGGATTTCCAATAATAAGCCAAGGCCAGATATCGGTTTATATTTCTAATCGCGCGATTTTGCAAGTTCTGGCCATGGCTATATAAAAATTATGCACGGCATCAAACGAAATTGGGAACCATTTTCAATATCGGCGCGTAATAATACATGTATCGAAAATGCATTCTATTAACCTTAAGGAGGTATTCGATGAAAAGAACGAGCATTATGGCAATCGGGCTGGCTTTAGTTTTGGGCGCGACCACAATTATTTATGCCTGCGGTAACTCTGGCAATGCCCAGCAAACATCGACCACCAGTGGCTCATCCTGCGGTAGCGCTGTTAAAGCCGGCCAGGTTTCGGCTATCGATAAATCGCAAGATGTCAAGGCGATAACAACGGACGCCAAATCCAGGGATTGCGGCGAAATGTCGGCAAACTGCGGATCGTCGTGTGTGGGTAAGGCCAAAAGCGCCTCTACCTGTCCAGCGATGAAAGACAATTCATCCAAACAGAAATCGGTAAAGTCCAAAACCGTGGAGATAAAACAAAGTAACGCGTCCCTGGCCTCTAACCAGGATTAGCCTGGAGATGAATCGGACTTAAGGCTGGAACATAAAAGCGGTTAGGTCGGTTCAATAAACTGGCAGTATCCAAAACCTCACACTTTCAACCATCACATCCGCCGCGCCGTGCATTCACCACGGGGCGGCTTTTTATTGTCAAAAATCTATTTAAGGTCTACGGATTTATATCCGATAAGAATATTAGCTATGATAGCAACCAGACGTAAACGCAAACCATCGAAAACAGCCGAATTTCTTAAGGCTCTTGTAATTGTAATCTTGATTGGGATAGTCTTGAGGGTGTTTGTGCTTATCCCCCACAGGGTGTCCGGCCAGGATATGCAGAGCTGTTTGTATGATGGCGATTTTCTTTTGGCAAGTCAGTTGGCCTATAGGTCGGAAAACCCCAAAGTCGGCGATATAGTAGTGTTTGAACATCCGATTAAGGTCGGCACGGATAAAGTTGGACGGATCATTGCCAGAGAGGGCCAAACAGTTGAAATCAAGGGAAAAGTCGTCTATGTGGATGGTAATCCTATAAACGATGCTTTATATGCCACTCATAGCGATTACCGAATTTTACCATCTGATTATTCCAGCCGCGATTTTTATGGCCCAGCGAAAGTGCCAACCGGTTCCGTGTTTATTATGGTTGACAATCGCGATATAGGCGAGGACTCGCGTCATTATGGACCGGTAAATTGCTCCAATATAAAGGGTAAGGGGATGTTCGTTTACTGGTCCTGGAAAACGGATCCCAACGCGCCCAAATGGGAAAGCCCATATATAATGCCTGCCCTGGAGATTTTGTTTTACAATATCGGGCACTTCACCTCGCGCGTGTCATTTGATCGTATCGGCGCTTCGCCCAAATAGCCTTTCGTTCAATTTTTTAAGATTTCTATAGCTTGTCATTTGCGATTAATCATTTATATTCTACGTATGAGCGCGGGAATATATATTCATGTACCGTTCTGTTTAGCCAAGTGCGTCTACTGCGATTTCTTTTCGCTGATAGTATCGGATGAATGGCAGGACAGATTCGTTCAGTCGCTTATCCGGGAAATCGCGTTAAGGGCAATAGATGGCTGGCAACATGATAATTTCGATACGATATATTTCGGCGGCGGTACACCTTCGCTGTTAAAACCGGAACAGATAAGATTAATAATTGAATCGCTTCGGAATGGATACGCGATAAATCCCGATTGCGAAATTACGCTGGAGGCGAATCCCGATACCGTGAACGGATGCTACTTTGGAAAAATAAAGGAAATAGGGGTGAATCGGATTTCAATTGGGATACAAACGTTTGATGATGATGAATTGAAAACATTGGGAAGAATTCATGTGGCGCAAACCGGTTTGGATGCTATCAAAGCGGCTCGTGAATCGGGATTCGATAATTTAAGTATAGATTTGATATTTGGTATTCCCGGGCAAAGCATAGAATCATGGCGCAAGACTCTGAGTATCGCGATAGACCAAAATCCGGCGCATATTTCCGCCTATGGCCTAACAGTCGAAAGCGACACGCCGCTGGAAACACTGATCCATTCCGGAAAATTGGATACTGTCGATGAACAGGTTCAATTGGAGATGTATGAAACTCTTATTAAAACAATGGCGCGGAACGGTTATAGCCGCTATGAAATTTCCAATTTCGCCAAACCCGGAAAGGAGTCTCGCCATAATTTAAAATACTGGCGGGATAATTTCTATATCGGATTTGGCCCATCAGCGCATTCGTATGATGTGGAATCGCGAAAAGCCAATGTCCGTAATCTGGCGCAATATTATGAAATAATTAATAGCAACCGGGAACCGATTGGATTTAGAGAGCGATTATCATCAGAACAGAAAACGATGGAGCGTCTGATGATGGGTATTCGCCTGGCTGAAGGGGTGATTCTAGCGGATGTGATCTCGGCCATAGATAACGCTAATTTGAAATCTTTGAGTGATGATGGTCTGGTGGATATTATCGGCGGGAAATTAATTGTCACCGAAAAAGGGCTGCCGGTTTCAGATAAGATAATCGCGGAATTAATAAAATTATAGCAATCGGTTACCGGCCGCGTTTCAAATAGACCACGGTCGCGCCCCAACCACCGGCGCGGTCTTCGTGGCGGAAACTTGCCACCGCCGGATGTTTTTCCAAAATGCTCCAGACAATTGTTTTGAGGACGCCAGTACCTTTGCCATGGATTATACGAAGGTTATAGATTTTCTTTTCAAGACAAGCCTCGATATAATCTGGAACCAACTCTTTTACCTCATCCGGCTTGAAGGTGTGAAGGTCGAGGACACCGTCGATGGGGTATTCAATCAATTCGTCATCGGAGTAGGACATGACCGTATATATGGGAAACGGAGAGTAATAACAACAAAAAACCCCCGCGTTGGGAACGGGGGTCGAGGGAGGGAGGTAATTTTATTAATAAATTATTGTTCTTCTTCTTTTGTTTCATCTTTGAAGGGATCATAATCGGTCGGGTCATCATTATCGTATAAATTGAAAGACTGCTCCATCGCGGTTGCTTCCTCGCGGCGCTGCTTTTCAAGTAAGTATTCGATAAATCTGTTTTTCATAATCTCCTCCTATCTGGGCATATGATAATACAAAAATGAGGCCAATCCTGAACCTGAGGCTCAAAATTTGCCTAACTTATTGAATCTTATGGCAATAATCCGCAACATCGGTAATTATAACCAATTCGGCAGGTAGCCGGAACGCATCATTTTAAGGCAGATATGAAAGCCGATGCATAATTATGGCGTTCAGAAAGTCATTGTTGACCCAAAGGCGCCATTTCAGCGCCCGAACATCGACGCTATCTATAATATTTATAACGACTTAGGTTTTTTACTTGATTTGGTTGGCCTAATTGCTTAATTTAAAATCAATTATGGCCTGAAGCTATTAGCATGAGGGATATCTTAGTATGGTATTTAACTTGAATGTATTAATAATGACACGGAATTTGTTTTAAGCGACACACCACAAAAATCATATAGTAATCGAATGGATTGTCGGTCAGGTATGCCGTTAACATTTATCGAGTTTAGACGAATGTTGATTTTTTTATAATTATAAATAACAGGCTAAAAAGAGATAAAAAGGAGGTATGTAGAAGGAATTAATTTCAACATTAAGAAGCCCCTTAAGTATTTTGGGTTTTTAGGAATTTTATTTAAAGGCTGATCGGAATTAAATGGAGACGAGGTGACAATATGGATGAACATATAAGGCGAAAAGCTAATGAACGGGTGATGATTTTTATCGATGGTAACAATTTATACCATAGTCTTAAGCATGTAGTCGGCAAAACGAATCTGGATTTCGAAAAATTCGGGGCCAGATTGGCCAATAACAGACATCTGATTAGAACCTACTATTACAACGCCCCGCTTAACCGGGAGGATGACGAAGATAAGCATCGCATGCAGCAATCATTTTTTGATTCGCTGGATACGGTATCATATCTTACCAAAAAATTCGGACGATTGGAGAAACGGATAGTCCGGCAGACCTTGCCCGATGGCACATTTATATCGGCGCCAACTTATGTGGAAAAGGGAGTCGATACGCTGATAGTGATTGATATGCTTACATTCGGCTATAAAGACACCTACGATACGGCGATTTTGGTTTCCGGCGATGAAGACTTCGCTATCCTGGTCGAAAAAGTCAAAGAATTAGGCAAACATGTCGAAGTCGCCAATTTGGGCGGCTCGTTCGCGCTTCGCCAGGCAGCCGACAAATATATCATGATCAACCAGGAATTTCTGGAAGGGATACAGCAGGTATAATATTCCATTAAGCGCTTAGGTTATATAGGGACAAGGAATGCCTTGTCCCTATGCGTCTTCAAGATTATAGTCGAACTCTTAAACATCAATTCTGATAAAATCCTTTATATATCGATTTGCTTATAGTATAATCTATTGGTTTCGATAAATCGAAAGGTCGGTTTTGCGATGGAAGATTCATTTGATACAAGCCAATTGGCGATAAAATTCAAGCCATCCGATATTAGCAAGAATCTGGAATCGAAAAAGATTATATTAGCGTATGCGTCGGCTGGTAAAGGTCATGAAACCGCCTGTAAAGCTATCGCCGAAGCTATCCGCGAAAAAGGATTCACCGGGCAAATCGAGATAGTCGATACGCTTCAGTTTATGCCGCCTTATATCGCCGTGATGTTTTCTAAAGGGTACCTGTATGTGGCATCCAAGCTGCCCTGGTTGTGGTACGCGATGTATGAAAGCAAAAGCGATCTGGCCGAATTCAAACCGCCGCCACCTTGCCAGGAATCGTTCTGGAAATTAATTTTACGGCAGTTCGGCAAATA
>CAZTNJ010000005.1:26982-37751 GCA_964614835.1 uncultured Ignavibacteria bacterium
ATAATCTCGGCCTATTTTACCTCGAGCTGGGCCGGCGGAAGGTATAAACGGCTTCACAACCCAAACTGTAAAGTGGCAACTGTGGTAACCGATTACGGAGTCCATCCGGTTTGGATAGCCCAAAACCAGGATCGCTATTTCGTGGCCACCGAGGAAATCCGTCAGGAAATCGCCGGATTGGATTGGTTTACCGGCGTAAAAAAGGATAAAATCGAGGTGGCCGGAATTCCCATAGAGAAAAAGTTCAGTATCCAGATGGATAAAAGCGAGCTTATCAAAAAATATCAACTCGATCCCCAGCGGTTTACTGTATTGCTCTTGACTGCCGTTTATGGGAAGCATCACATAGAGATGGTAATCGACCAACTCGTGAGATGCCATCGGAGTTTGCAGATATTGCTGGTAGCTTACGAGGGATTCGATTTCAGCGATAAGTACAAAAAACTACTCGGCGATAAGGGGATTCCCTACCGAATTTACGGTAAAATCCCGTTTATGCAAGAGTTGATGACGATGGCCGATATCGCAATCACCAAGACCGGCGGTTTGACCAGCACCGAATGTCTGATGTGCGGCTGCCCGCTGTTTATCTACAAGCCATATCCGGGGCAGGAGGAGCGCAATGCGGCCCTATTTTTGGAGTGCGGGGCGGCCCAGAGGATTTATCAATTAGCAAGCCTCCCCCACAAGCTCGATTCATTGGCCGGCAATAAGCAACTTCATGAGAGCATGGTAAAAGCGGCGCATGAGTTGACGAAGTATCGGGCGGCGGACATAATCGCGGAATCGGTGCTGCGGGATTTAAGGGGGAATATGGATTGATGAATTTATTCCCTGTAGTTATCCATAATAACCAAAGCAAGTAATGATGGTATTATCACTGTTTCCGGTACATCCACTCCAGAAGCTTTGTATAGCCCAGTCTTTCCCAAAATTTTATCGTATCGATATTCTTTGCCGCTACCAGAAGCTCTACCTGTTCGATTCCCCGTCGTTCGAAAAACGAATGAGCATCATCAACAAGCATTCTCCCAATCCCCCGGCGCCGATAAGTCTCTTCTACAAACAGATCGCCGATAAATCCAAATTTCCCTAACCGGAAAAAGTAAGGTTTACGGGAAACATACGAAAAGCAATACCCGACCAACCCGTTATCGATTTCGGCAACCGCTATTCGGTAGTTGGAATCCTCCAACCTGTCCTGAATCTCTCTGGCGAATCGGGCCGTGACCTTGGGTTTGACCTCAAATGAACTATCGAACGCGGCATTGTACTGCATAAATTTCAGCCACATTTTCGAAATGGCGACAACGTCTTCGGGCAATGCTACTCTGATTACTATCGGTAGAATAGTTTGGTTTTCCGATTCATCCGCCGGTTTAGACATCATAGTATAATCTGAACTCCCAGGGGTGAGGCCGAACCCTGATTTGTTCGACTTCGTCAGCCTTTATTTTAATCCAGGTATCGATAAGCTCTTTGGAGAAAACGTTTTCATCCATCAAGAACTCATTGTCAGCCTCGAGCGCTTCTAATGCCCGCAACAGCGAGGAGGGCAACAACGGGAATTTCGCCCCGCGTTTATTGTCCATGGCGCCGACATCGGCATCGAGCGGTTCGCCCGGTTCGATTTTATTTTTGATACCATCCAGCCCAGCCGCGACCATCGCCGCAAAAGCCAGATAAATATTAGCAGTGCCATCCGGCGGCCTGAATTCGAAACGCATCTGGGCCGGGTCTTTGATATAGCCGGGGATACGCACTGCCGCGGTTCGATTGCCCACCGAATAGCTGATTCGCACAGGCGCTTCGAAACCGGCAACCAAACGCTTGTACGAATTCGTTGATGGATTTGTGAATGCCAACAAGGCCGCGGCATGTTTTAGCAAACCGCCCAGATAATACCGGCCAATTTGGGAGAGTCGGAACGGCTTGCTCTCATCGTAAAAAATCGATTTGCCGTCTTTGGTTAAAAACTGATGGACATGCAGTCCGGAACCTGGTTCCATGAACAACGGCTTGGGCATGAAACTGGCCGATTTGCCGAATTTTTCGGCGCCATTCTTGATTATATATTTCGCCAATTGCGATTTATCGGCCATTTCCAGAAGCGTGCCGAATCCCGTTTCGATTTCCTGCTGGGCTGCGCCGCCCACCTCGTGGTGATGGTATTTTATGCCGATATCGGCGTCCTTGAACATCTTGGATAAATGGCAGCGAATATCGTAGGTTTTATCGCGCGGGGGCGCCGCGTGGTACCCCTCTTTATAGCGAATCTGATTGCCGAGATTCTTTTCCGATTCCGAGCCCGAACTCCATTCGGCCTCTTCCGAATCTAAATAATAAAAACCGGTATTGGCGGTTTGATTGTATCGAACATGGTCGAATAGATAAAATTCGAATTCCGGCCCCATGACAGCCTCGGTGCCGGGCAGTTCTTTGTGAAGGCGCTTTACGAGTTTACGCGCTACATGTCTGGGGTCGCGCGGATGCGGTTCCAATGGATTGACCTCATTGACTTCCGCCAGCAGCGATATCGTGGGCGATTGATAAAACGGATCGATAAACCAGTAGGATGGATCCGGCAGGGCGATCATGTCGCCGGCTTTAACCGAAAGGAACCCCATCGATGAGCCATCCACGCCGACGCCATCGGTAAAAGTTTTCTCGCCGAATTTATCGGCCGGTATTGTTATGTGCCGCCAGTAACCGCGCAGGTCGGTCATTTTGATATCGACAAATTCGAATTTCTCGTCTTTGATTTTTTTTAGTAATTTTTCAATCATCGTTATCCCATTTCACCTTTAATTGTTACACCCGGCTACTAAGATATCCTTTTAGGCCGTGTCGGTCAACAAGAATTGGGCGTGTTTCGTCATGTCATTTCCACGAATGCGGGAATCCGGAATTTGTCCCGTAGGGGCGGCTCGCGAGCCGCCCTAATTTGAAATCACAATTTGTGACTTGAAATCCCCTGTAGGTCAAGACCCCTGTGGTCTTGACGTCCCGGATTGTATGCGGTTATATTTTACCTAATTTACATTGACATAATTTGCGATAATCATTAAGGTATTCGCAGTTTATGATTTGTAGGTCAAGATCCCTGTGGTCTTGACCTACAAAAATCGCCCCTCTCCCGCGCGGGAGAGGGGTGTCCGGCGGTTGCCGGACGGGGTGAGGTTTCCCAAAAAAATCGTTGACACCGCTATCGCCGAATCGTAATTTACCCCCACACTAATTGTTTCGCAGCATTGTCAAGCAGTCTTACTGCGAGTGGGAAGGATATAGAGGAAATTAGTTAAATAATTAGGAGTAATAATTAATGACTGCCGAAATCGCAATTTTAAATAAACAAGCAGTTGCTCTGGCCGCGGATAGCGCGGTCACTGTAGGCAACGAACTGAATAGAAAGGTATTTCTATCGGCGAACAAACTGTTTTGCTTATCAAAATATGAGCCCGTGGGGATAATGATCTTCGGAAATGCTACTTTTATGGATATTCCTTGGGAAACAATCGTCAAGTATTATCGCTCAAGTTTAGGAAACAAGAATTTTGATAAATTATCTGGTTATGCGGAACACTTTATTAATTTTATAACCGAAAATGAAGTCTTCTCTTCCCCTGATATACAAAATAACTTTGTCGAAAAATATATAAGTGGGTATTTCGAAAATAAAATTAAAGCTGATATATTAAATAATTTTAATAAGGAATTTGAAGCGGCAGGTCAATTACAGGAAGATAAGGCAAAGGAAATCGTAAAGAGGGTAATCAATAATATTAAAGATGATTTTACCAAAACTCCAATGCTATTTTCGTTTGATCAGTCAGACACCTCTAGATTAAATGACTTATATAGCGAAATAATTAAAACAATTATAACGAAGATTTTTGAGCAATTACCGTTAGATACTGAAGAAAAGGAAAACCTGACATTAATTGGCATAGACCTTCTTACTAAAGATATTTTTGGACCAAATCATTCCGGAATTGTAGTCGCGGGCTTTGGGAAAAAAGAAATTTTCCCCAATTTATTATCATATTTAATCGAGGGTATTATTGGCGATAAACTAAAATATCGACCTCATAGAACCTCTAATATAACTACAGGGGTAGACGCAGAAATAATACCCTTTGCCCAGAGCGAAATGGCGCACATCTTTATGTTGGGTATAGACTTGGGATATAGGGCGTTTATTTTTCAGTGGCTTGAAGAAATGTTCAATAAATATCCCGATCAAATAAAAGACTATATACCATCTATAGACACGTCTATAGTTGATAGCTTGAAGGTAAAAACAAAAGCCGATTTAAAAATATTTTTAGAAAAATTGAATCAATTTGAAAAAATCATTATATTAATCCTGTTGTAAATATTGTATCTTTATTGCCGAAAGATGAATTGGCAGTGATGGCAGAAACTTTGGTTAACCTAACGTCGTTTAAGAAGAGAATGAGTATTTCGGAATTTGAAAGTGTTGGCGGCCCAATTGATGTTGCTTTGATTTCCAAAGGTGATGGGTTTATTTGGATAAAGAGAAAACACTATTTTAGCAAAGATTTAAATGCCCGTTTTATAACTAATTATTTCAGAGAGGATTAAATGTCACTTCAAGCAGATAAAAATCCAAAGATATTTAAGGATTTGGCCGAAATAGAAAAATACTATTTCCCTAATAATTATTATATAAAACTTCTTAATTCAAGTAATGATCCTAAAAGTATTGGAAATATTCTTATCCGGGAATCGTTAAGAGAAATAAAAACCCAACCTGAAAGCCGTTTATAATCACGTTTTTAAAATAGTCATATTCTTAGCTCGAATCTATTGGATTCGGGCTTTTTAAAGTTTATCGATTTCCCCCCCCGCGGGAACCTCCCGCCCCTATAATCGCTTAATATGATAACAACTTAATATATGGAGATTCCCGATGGCTTACTTCGAAATAAAAGACTGGCTTTTACAACTAAAACCGAAATCCGATACCCCCAAAATCGGCGAATACGCCGGACTCGACAAGGCCGCTCTGCGCAAATTGTATTCCACTATGGTACTGGCTCGACGAATTGAACTGGAAGAGAAAACGCTTCTGCGCAAAGGGATCTGCCGTTTCTTTATCGGCTGCGGCGGCAAAGAGCTAATCGATGTCGTGGCGGCCTCGCTTCTGGCCCCCGATGACCCGTTCGTCGGCTACTACCGCAACAAGGCGTTCGACCTGTATCGCGGCGTGCCCCCCCGCGAAAAGATGTACGAGGCGGTCGGCGATGTCCGCGGCATTTCCAACGCGGGCATGCTTCAACCGGCGCACTCCTCCTACCCCGAATTCGCGATCCTGCCGCAGGCCTCCCCCACCGGTTCGCACGCGCTGGAGGCCGCCGGTCTGGGCGAGGCTATCAAGAACCAGTCGCCGATAACCGGCCCGGTCGGTATCAAAGGCGGACGGTTTCGTAAAGATGCGCTGGTGTATTGCGCAATCGGCGAGGGAGCGTCATCATCGCCGGAGTTTCATCGGGCGGTGTTTTATTCGGTCTATAACAAAACCAAAAACATATTCGGAATCTACAACTGCGGCTGGGCGATATCCACCAGCGTGCATGAGCAATTCCCCGAAGGGAACCCCACGACATCGTTCGAGGGATTCCAGCGGTTCGGCCTGCTTATCGAAAATTTCGACGGCACCGATGTCAAACAGGCTATACCGGCGTTCCGACGCATGATCGAGCACGTGAAAGCGGGAAAAGGGCCGGCAATCGCCAATATCAATGTCACCCGCGAAGATTCCCATTCGGGTTCGGATGACCAGACGCACTACATGGAACCGGAAACCCAGCGCTACCATATCGAAAACGACCCGCTTCGCAAGATGGGGATGCAACTAATCGAAGACGCCATTTTCACGCCGGAAGAGCTGGCCGCTATCTACGATGATACCGATCGCGAAATCAGCCGCCTGTCCGCCGAAGTCACCGCCGATATCCATTACAAAACCGCCGATGATGTGTTATCCAAAGTTTACAGCTACAACAAAGAAACGGCCGCCGACCGCTGGGCTCAACTTGTGGCGCAACGCGGTAATCTTCGGGCGCAGAAATATAAAGAATATTACGACAAAGGATATTTCGATTCGCCGGAGCTTCCGGAAAACCAGCCCCCGATGACAGTTCGCAAGGCCGTGAATTACAGCCTGTTCGATATATTCCTGCTCTCCGATGACGCGGTGCTGTTCGGCGAAGATATAGCCGATTTCGCCCGCGAAGTATACGTCAAGGGAGAGCAGGCCACCGCCGGATTGAAAGGCAAAGGGGGCGTGTTTTTAGTAACGAAGAATCTTCAACGCGCTTTTGGTCAGGACAGGGTTTACAACACCCAGCTCGATGAGGCTGGGATTCTCGGGCGCGCGATGGGACATGCGTTACAGGGGCGAGTGCCGTTTCCGGAGATTCAGTTTATCGATTATGTCAGCCCCGGTTATCAGCAGTTGAAAGACCGTATCGCCACCACTTATCAGCGTTCCGGCGGCCGGGTCCGCGCCCCGATGGTGATTCGCGTGTCTTATGGCGGCTACAAACAGGGGGCGGGCGCGATGTGGCATTCGGAGGCCAACCTCGGCACCTATATAAATATCCCTGGTCTGCATGTGGCCGTGCCATCCAACGCCGCCGACGCGGCCGCTTTGATGCGGACGGCGTTTGTGTCGGGCGATCCGGTGTTGTTCTGTGAAGCGGTGGCGCTTTATAATCGCCGCGATTGGGATGGTTATAATATTCTGGCGAAATATCCGGCAATCGACCAGCTCCAGCAATTTGGCGAAGCTAAAACCTACAACCCCGAAGCCAAAGATTTGCTAATTATCAGCTATGGAATCACATTGCCGCTAACATTGAAAGTCGCGGAGGGACTCAAGGCCGAAGGAATCAACGCCCGCGTAATCGATTTGCGAACGGTGAAACCTATCGACTGGAGCGCTATCGACCAGGGAGTGAAAGATTGCGCCAAGGTGATGGTGGTATCTGAAGACCGATTCCATGGCGGAGTCGGGCCGACTATCGCTGGATATATCGCCAATTCGCTGTTCGATTATCTGGACGGCCCGGTGCGGATTATCACCTCGCAGGATTGCCGGGTAGCTTATGGGGCCGATGGCGACGCTATTTGTATCCCGCAGGCCGATAAAATCGCCGAAGTGGCGCGGGAATTGGTGAAATATTAGAAAGTGCAATACCCTCTTCTGCCCGGTGATTCCCGGGCACCCTCTCCCCTGGGGAGAGGCGGAACGTCCGGCGCAGACGGAGACGGGGCGAGGGTATATCCGCGTAGGGGCGCAGCATGCGGCGCCCTCTATTGTCATTCTGACGAAAGTCAGAATCCAGGATTAGGATATCTGGATGTCCGGCAGCTGCCGGGCATGACATAATTTTAAAACGCGGTAAAAAGCCATTGTCATTTCCGCTCAGGCGGGAATCAAGGATTTTATATGCGCAACATATGCAGTCGTATTCCAGAATCAACTAACGATTCCCTAAATTGCTTGCTAACGGCACCTCAATCGCCTAAATTGAACCATTGGCTATCAATAGAAACGATAGAATTGCGATGAATTTACATAATTACAATCAACAATAAAAAGAACAGGCGAAAAGTATGTCGATACCGAACACAAAACATAAGAAACTTATCGAATGGGTCAATGGATGGCAACAACTATGCCAGCCCAACAGTGTCTATTGGTGCGATGGTTCCCCTCAAGAATACAAAAATATGCTTGCTATTGCCGAAAAAGAGGGAATCGCGATAAAACTAAATGAAAACAAGCGTCCGAATTGCTATCTGTTTCGCTCCGATCCATCGGATGTAGCCCGGGTGGAAAACCGCACTTATATCGCCAGTGAAAATCAGGAAGATGCCGGCCCAACCAATAACTGGATCGACCCGAAGCAACTGAAAGCCACCATGACCGAACTTTATCGCGGCTGTATGAAAGGGCGGGTGATGTATGTTATTCCGTTCTCGATGGGGCCGATCGGTTCGCCGATAGCCAAAATCAGTGTCGAGATTACAGATTCGCCATATGTTGTCGCTAATATGCATACCATGACCAGAGTCGGCACTAAGGTACTCGAGGTGCTCGGCGATGATGGCGAATTCGTGCCAGCCATGCACTCGGTAGGCAAGCCGCTGGGGCCGGGCGAAACCGACAATGGCCGCTGGCCCTGCGCCCCGCTGGATAAAAAATATATTTCACATTTCCCGGAAACCCGTGAAATCTGGTCGTACGGTTCAGGGTATGGCGGCAATGCTCTGCTCGGTAAAAAATGCCTGGCTTTACGGATAGCCTCGGTGCAGGCCCGCGATGAGGGCTGGTTAGCCGAACATATGCTTATTCTGAAACTGACCAACCCGCAAGGGAAAGTGAAATATGTAACTGGCGCGTTCCCATCGGCCTGCGGCAAAACCAACCTGGCGATGTTGATCCCGACTATCCCCGGCTGGAAAGTTGAAACGGTCGGCGACGATATCGCCTGGATGAAATTCGGCAAAGATGGCCGCCTGTACGCGATCAATCCCGAAAATGGGTTTTTTGGCGTAGCTCCTTACACCTCGATGGAATCCAATCCTAACGCCTTACTTTCTTGCGCCAAAGACACGATTTTCACCAATGTCGGCCTAACCGAGGATAAAGATATCTGGTGGGAAGGTATTGGCTATCCCGCGCCCGGCAAATTAATCGATTGGAAAGGGAGAGAGTGGGATCAAAAAACCGCCACCGAGCCGGCGGCGCATCCCAATTCTCGTTTCACCGCCAAAGCCTCCAACTGCCCGGTAATCGCGCCCGAATGGGAAGACCCGGCCGGCGTACCGATAAGCGCGTTTCTATTCGGCGGTCGCCGCCCCAGTACGGTGCCGTTGGTACATCAATCGTTCAATTGGAATCACGGCGTGTTTATCGGTTCGATAGTCGGTTCGGAAGTCACCGCCGCCGCCCTTGATGTCAAAGCCGGCACGGTGCGCCGCGATCCATTTGCCATGCTGCCGTTCTGCGGTTATCACATGGGGGATTATTTCGCCCACTGGATTAAAATCGGCAAGAAAACCAGCCCGGAAAATCTCCCCAAGATTTTCTACGTGAACTGGTTCCGTAAAAACGCCGAGGGGAAATGGCTGTGGCCCGGCTATGGCGAAAACTCCCGCGTCCTCAAATGGGTGTTCGAACGCTGTGATGGCGGCGGCAAAGCGGTGGAAACCCCGATCGGCTATATGCCAACTCCCGATGCCATCGACCGCTCCGGCCTCGAAAACAAAGTCAGCGATACCGATATGAAAGAGTTGCTGACTGTGGATAAACAGGGCTGGTTGAAAGAAATTGAGCTGATTAAGGAGCATTACGCCAAATTCGGAAATCATCTGCCGGCGGAATTATCGACCGAATTAGCCGAACTGGAAAAGCGGTTGAGTAAGATTTAAAATTTGTAGGTCAAGACCCCTGCGGTCTTGACTTTAATATTGTCGAAACCGCAAGGTTTCGACCTACCTTGGATAAAAAGGCGATTCGCAATTCGGAGGTCGCCTTTTTTATTGGCAATTATACGTTGTCGTGGCTTGCGGCGCGTATCCACCAGTTTTTTATGTAGATCTGTTCCGAAAATGGCCAGCTCCCTTGAATTAAATATCCGTTTGTAGTAATATAGGTTGATGAATTTTTCATATTAGAGAAAAGCTGTTTGAAGGAGTGTTAAGATGTTTAAAACCATGATTGCCGTGATTTCGGTCGCATTTTTAATTACAGGCGCATTCGCCGAAGAACTTAATACAATTAAGCTTCCCGTCCCTGATACTACTGGCGGCATGCCTTTGATGCAAGCTCTACAACTGCGCCATTCGACTCGCGAGTTCACGCCCGATACATTATCGACCAAAATGCTATCTAACCTGCTCTGGGCCGCCTGCGGTATTAACCGCGCCGAAAACGGGAAACGCACCGCGCCTTCCGCAATGAATAAACAGGAAATCGATTTGTACGTCGCCACCGCCCATGGCCTTTATTTATATGATCCAAAATCCCATAGTCTGACAAAGACCCTACCCGATGATGTCCGTGCGGTTACCGGAGTGCAGGACTATGTAAAAGATGCTCCCATCAATTTCGTCTATGTTGCCGACTATGCTAAAATCGATTATCCATCCGAAAACGACAAGCTAAAATATACCTCGGCCGATGCCGCCTTTATCGCCCAGAATGTTTATCTTTTTGCCGCCTCCGAAAGCCTGGCTACGGTCGTCCGGGGCGCGATTGACACCGGGAAGTTGGCCGCGGCAATGAAACTTCGTGCCGATCAACATATCGTATTGGCTCAAACCATAGGATATCCCATAAAGCAGGTGAAATAAGCCGGTAAATCTATATGAATCACGGTTCAGCATTTAACCAGGGCCTCTGTTGGGTTTTTTGTGTTTAGATAATAAATATTGACTTTAGGTTAGTATTCTTGTATCGTAAATCATGTTGTTAGATCTCCGTCGTTAATTTTTTTCAAGCTATGCTTTTGGCTTAACCTTGGCAGAACATTAATCGGGAGACCAAAGCGCAATCGTGCGCATCAATTGTTCGTTCTTATATGCCCTATTGATTAGGTATGGCTAAGAGCGAACGAAATCGGAGAGTAGAATGAATATCTACGTCGGTAATCTTTCCCGCGACACGGCGGAGGCTGACCTTCGCCAGGCCTTTGAGGCTCATGGCCAGGTCGCAACTGTAAGCATCATCAAGG
>CAZTNJ010000005.1:37761-41178 GCA_964614835.1 uncultured Ignavibacteria bacterium
AATGCCAGCCAAAGCTGAAGCTGATGCCGCTATCACCAATCTTAACGGCAAGGAACTCAATGGCCGGACTCTAAATATCAGCGAAGCCCGCCCGCGCACCGAAAACCGCGGCGGAGGCCGCGATAGAGATCGTCGCGATTCCCGCGGCGGTTCAGGCGGTGGTCCCAACCGCAATCGCTGGTAATCCTACAGCAAAATCTGGAAATATTACCAAAATATAAAGGCGGCCCCGCTTTCGGGATCGCCTTTATTGATTTTATTGATTCCCTACATGAAAAGAATTATCGGAACATGCAGAAGCGCCCACAGGCCAAATCGCCACGCGGTAGCTTTACGAACATTCTTAGCCAAAAATCCGAAATAAATTCCCTTAACGATTGTGTTGCTCATCATTGAAATGATAATAGCCGAAATCACCAGCGATTGCGTAATTGCCGTTTGATTCACCAAAGACAGTATAAAAGGATCGATATCGGTAACGCCTATTACGGTCGCCAAAGTTTTCAGCCCCGATTCCCCGTAGAATCGCTGTGCCAGAATCGTAACCACCGACAGCACGACAAACAGGAACGCGAACACCAGCGCCGGCCTCACTTCAAACGGGTTGGTGAGATTTTTCACCGATTGCTCGCCGTTGGACGTATGGGGCTTTTCGCGGTATATCGATAAGGCTAATCCGATAACTGATAGTAGGATCAATTTCCACCAGACTAATGCCACCATATCAGGTTGAATAAACCAAATAAGGGCAAGTATCCTTAAATACATGACGCTGCTTGCCAATACGGTCGCTTGAAGTGCGCTGACGCTGCGATCCGGCGACTGCTGCGCAATCCTGCCTGTGGCAATACTTACGGCCGTGCTCGAAACGATTCCCCCCAATAGCCCGGAAAGCCATAGTCCCGCTTTACTGCCGAATTTTTTGGTTAGGAAATAACCCGCAAAACCGACTGTCGAAACTAAAACCACGATTTGCCATATCCGCCGAGGATTTAAATTGAATTCGGTATATTCCTGATTGGGTAAAACCGGCAGGATAATCAACGTTATCAGCAGGAATTTGACGACCGCCAGAAATTCGGCGTTATCAAGACTAACGACGTATTTTTCCAGCAGCGCTTTCTCGGATAGCAAGAACGTGCTGACAATCCCCAACGCCATCGGAACCCACAGATCTGTCAACAGACACAAAGCCCCCATCACGAACGTAACCAACGCCGCGATTTCGCTTGTCCAGCCGACAAAATCGCTTTTGAGTTTGGCCAGATATCCGGCCAACGCCAACCCGGCCAGCGATATCATCCCAACGGGTATCGCCCAGGCGTAATTTATCGATGCCAGCCAGCCGCAGCCAAATCCGAATACTCCAATCAGCGAATAAGTACGGACTCCGGCAAACACTCTTCCCTTGGTGGCGAATCCCGAACTTTCGCGCTCGAGGCCTATTAAAAATGACAGGCCCAGCGCAATAAAAAATCGCAATTGAAAAGGCCAATTTAGGTCATTCATCAGAAAACGCCTTTCGATTAAAAACCGGCGGCCATCAAAACCCCGGTGCCTTGGATTATAATCAATTTTTAATATTTGGCAAATACTATTTTAATTCAGTAATCATTGGATCATTATCTCCGGGAACAGAGAACGGCTTCTCCTAAAATTACCTTGACAACCACTCCCTTTTGCTATACGAGGCCTATCGGGAGATTAATTATGTCGATTTATTCCGCCGCGATTTTACTTTTCCTCGTGATGGATCCCCTGGGCAATATGCCGGTATTCCTGACAGTGCTCAAGGATGTTCCCGCCGAAAAAAGACGTAAAATCATCTTCCGCGAATTAGTTATCGCGCTGATTGTTCTGCTCGTCTTTCTCTTTATTGGGCGATATATCCTTGAAGTCCTCGATTTGAGCGAGCCATCGTTGTCTATCGCCGGCGGGATTATCCTGTTCGTTATCGCTTTACGGATGATATTCTCCAGCCCCGATGGTGGTTTCGCGGTCAGCCCCGATCGCGAGCCTTTCATTGTGCCGCTGGCGATTCCTTTGGTGGCCGGCCCCTCCGCCATGGCTTGCGTGCTGCTTCTGGCCACCCGCGAACCCGCCCGTATGTTCGACTGGACAATCGCCCTTATCGGCGCCTGGATTTTTACCGCGATTATCCTGATTTTATCCACAGTGCTTAGCCGCGCTTTAGGCCATCGCGGCCTGCAGGCCATGGAACGCTTGATGGGTATGATTTTGACTACGATTTCCGTCCAGATGTTTTTAAACGGCATCAAACAGTTCATGGGCAATTAAAAAAGCGAAGCCCGGTAGCACGCCGCGACTCCGCTTTTCATTTGCGAATTTCCGATTATCTATTTCAGCAGCGTTATTTTGCCGTTGTATCGTTCACCATTAATATTGATTGTGTAATAATACACGCCGGTCGGCAACGATGAGCCATCCCAGGAAATGCTCTGGTTGCCCGCCTCGAGATTGCGCGCCATCGATGTGACCTGGCGACCCAAAACATCGTATACGCAGAATTTAACTTCGGCCGGTCTGGTAAGCGAAAACGCGATTTTCGTAACGGCGTTGAATGGATTTGGATACGCCACGGGCAATTCCGCCACGTGGGGAATCGGTTCGCCGGTGGGGTTGTCGATTCCCGTTATCGCCGGTATCGATTCCGATGACAGCATTATATCGCCGCTGTCATAAGCAAGCGTATCGGCATCGGGGTCCGCGGTCGGATTTACCGGCCCTATCAATGTCGATGTTCGCGCGATATATTTGCCATATTTAATCCGGATATCAATTGAAGTGGCAATGTTATCGTGGTTGACCGCGCCCCGCCAATCGAGCAAGAATAACTGCATCGTATTCAAATCGCTGCGGTATTTGATAAGCATCGTCGAACCATCGATAAAAGCAAGATACAGATCGGTGCTTCGCCAGTGGAAAATGTGATAGAACGATTCAAACGTGTGATTCCAATTATAAATTGGGCCAGCCTGCGAACTGACAGACACTGCCACTGAATCGGTATCTGCCAGCGCCACTGTCGGCGCCAGGGTTACATTTAACCAGGTGATATCTGGACGAGCCGGAGCGCGCAGGAAAAATTTTAGCTTTTGCAGGCTTATCGCCAGTGTATCCTGTGGCGGTGGGGGAGGAGGAGGCGGTGGCGGCTCTACTATACCGATATATTTGGTCGCGATACCGCCGCCATAAGTAGCCACCCAGACGTTCCCCGATGTATCAAACGCGAATGCCGAATAAAAATCGCCCCAGACCAAGCCCGAATCACCGGGCGTGTAATTGAACCAATTTCCGGCCGTGTCCAGCACGCTGATACCATAGTTGGTGCCAATCCAGAGATCGCCATTATCCGGCCTTATCGCCAAGGCGCGGATAAAATCGCCGCTTAATGGA
>CAZTNJ010000006.1:0-16421 GCA_964614835.1 uncultured Ignavibacteria bacterium
CGATCTGCCAGAGTCGCGCTTAAAATATGTCTGATTCTCGATTTGATAAGCGGGTCGCCTTCAAACAATTTGTATTCTTCTTTAATTTCCTGCTTGGTCATGCGGATCCGACGTTCGAAATCGAATTTCTGATACACATAATCAAGTATGGCCAAAACCAATAATGCTCCCGATACCCTCAGACATATTTTAAGCGCGACTCTGGCCATGAAAGCCATAATTTGGCCAACTTCCTGATCGACCAGCGGGACGTAGTTTTTCAGTTCGCTTTTCAATGTCAAGTAGGCGATATACCCGATAATAGTAATCTTTATAGTATCTCTGAAAAGTTCGACAATCGTCTTGGTCGAAAATAGTCGTCCAGCCCCGGAAATAATATTTAACTTATCGAGCTTCGGTTCCAGCGGTTTAAATGTTATTAAAGCGCCAACTTGGGCAAGATTAATGAGAATGCCGACAACGCCCAAAAATATCAAAATCGGAGCGATAATTTTCAGAAAGGCCGAACCGTTATCGAGAAATAACTGGTAGACGCTGCCAATCGTTAGATCCGTGGTGGACATCTGGACATTATAGAAAAACACATTGGCCAAATTGTTGTAAATGGATGAAGCGAAAATAACCAGAGCGATCATCCCAAAAAAGATAATCGCCACCGAGTTGAGTTCTTGCGAACGGGCAACCTGCCCTTTTTCTCTGGCCTGCTCCCGCTTTCGCGGGGTGGCCTGTTCGGTTCGTTCGTCCTGGCTAACTTCGTCTGCCACTTATTTCACTCCGATTAAAGAGGCCTCATCGATACAATCAGCGAATTGATCTGGGTATCAAGATTCCCCAACAGCTTTGAAAAAACATAAGCGAAAAGCGGCAGCGACGCCGATAACATCAATAAACCGCTGCCAATCTTAAGGGGAAATCCGACAATAAAAATATTCATCTGCGGAACAGTACGGGCAACTACGCCCATGGCGACATCGAGCAGAAACAAAGTCACAATACAAGGGGCGCCCAACTTGATTCCCTGAGCTAGCGTGTTCACGCCGCCGCGGACAATCAGGTCGGCGGTCGTTCCCGTAAAATTCACCTGACCAAGTGGCACGGCCTGAATGCTATTGCCGATAGCAGAGAGCACCATATGATGGCCATCTAACGCAATGAAAATCAGCGTCGCCAGGACAGTTTGATATTGACCAATTAATGGGACTTGAGTTTGTGAATTGGGGTCCATAACGTTTACGATTCCGAAACCCATCTGTAATCCGATAAGGTCGCCAGCAAATTGGACGCCGATAAACAGTAGCTGGGCTGTGAAACCGATCATCAATCCGGTGGCAATCTCCTTGGCCAGTACTACAGAAAGTCCAAGCAGGTCGGGGGGAAGATTGATTTTTGTCGATGAAATCGTTGGCAGGATAATAATGCTTACCAAGATTATCAGGCCGATTTTCAATATTGATGGAATACTACGGTGGCTAAAAATCGGGGCTACTATGAGGATTCCCCCTACTCTCATAATCAACAGCAGAAGTTTTTCGAATTCGAGAGCGCTTATTTGTAAAACCGACATCGACACAATTCCTCCATATCGGCCTTAATGCAAAGCGCATGCCATGGCGGAAGGTCTTTGTCGATATTTATATTTTATTGATTTACAAACAGATACAAGGATTATTCAGATCGAGCGAAAACTTAACAATTCTGTTTTGCGGGAAAATATTTCCGCTAAAAGTTCATTTTTTCAATCGGATTGTGACATTATACAGTTTAATTTAATGAGCCAATCCCGGAATCATTGAGAATAATTGATAAGTGTAATTTACGATTGTTGTAATCATCCAGGGTAAAAATACTACCAGAGCCACGGCAACGGCGACAATTTTCGGAATAAACGTTAAAGTCATTTCGTGAATTTGCGTGATTGCCTGAAGAATCGAGATTGCCAGCCCTACAACCAGAGCCAAAATTAACATCGGAGCCGAGACCACTAGAGTCGTGTAAATCGCCTGTCGCCCCAGGGCGATTATATATTGCATATCCATACTTCTTCCCTATTTCCCTTCGCTCGTCAGTGGAAACTTTCGACTAACGATTTCACGATTAAATACCAGCCATCGACTAAGACAAACAGCAGGATTTTAAATGGTAATGACACCATCACCGGCGGCAGCATTAGCATACCCATAGACATCAAGACGGATGCCACCACCATATCTATTATCAAAAACGGAATAAACAGAATAAAGCTTATTTGGAACGCTATCCGCAATTCGGAAATCACGAAGCCCGGAATGATGATATAAGTTGGAATATCGGTTGGCGAGTTGGGTTTGGGGATTTTTGACATGGAAACAAACAACGCCAGGTCTTTTTCGCGCACCTGTTTTAGCATGAAGTCACGCACCGGTTGAACGCCTATATCATAGGCTTGCTTCTGATTTAATTCGCCCTTCAAATATGGTTGAATTGCCTTATCGTTTACCTGACTGATGGTCGGCGCCATTATAAAGAAAGTAAGAATCAGCGCCAGCCCTACCAGCAGTTGATTTGGCGGCATTTGATTTGTGCCAATCGCATGGCGCAAAAATGAAAATACTATTATTATCCTCACGAATGAGGTTAGCATAATGATAATCGCCGGGGCAAGCGTAAGTACCGTGAGCAACAACAGAATTTGCAGGGTTACCGATAAATCCTTTGAATCCTTGGCTTGTTCGATACCCACGGATATTTTTGGGAAACCCTGGGCTCCGGCGAAAGAATAGCATATCCCCATTATGAGAAACGTCAGTATTACAATTCTAAATAACTTCATCTTTTCAACATCGATTTAAAAACGTCTTGGAAGCTTTTTGGCTTTTCGGCAGTTATCGGCTTAAGGACCTCGACCTCTTCAGGCGATAATTCTTTGATTAGATTTACCGCGTTCTCCCCCACTCCCAACACTGCGTATTTAACGCCGAGCTTTACTATATACAGGCTTTGTTTGGGAGTTAAGTACGACCGGCCTATTACTTTGATCAGCTGATCGGTATTAGGCATGGTTCGGCCGGATAAGCGTTTTAGCAGAAAAATAGAAAGATATATAAGGCCGACAACAACGGCCAGGGCCAGGATTAATTTAACAATAGTTCCGAAGATTCCCGCGCCGAATTCTATCGAGGGCGGCAGAGGCAGGGTTTTTAGCGTATCTTGCGCGCCAGCAACACCGACCCAAAGTACTAGCATCGCCGCTGCTTTAAGCGATTTCATTTAAGGCTCCTGATCCTATCCTGGGGTGATATCATCGATGTGATACGAACGCCGAAATTTTCATCGACAACTACGACTTCCCCTTTTGCTAAAATCTTTTCGTTTATCAAAATGTCCACTGGCTCACCGGCCAATTTATCCAGTTCGACCACGGAACCCGGCCCCAGATTCAGAATATCCTCGATTTTTAATGCAGTCCGACCCAATTCAATCGAAACCGGCAGGGTAACATCCAAAAGCATATCGATATTCTTGCTTTCATGCTTCCCCTCGGGACGTACTTGCTCGAATGATGCTCTTTCGACTGTTGGCGGCGGCTCGGCGGCCTTGGCGGCAGCGCTTTCTTCCATCATTTTAAGCATCATGGCTTCGGCATCGGCTTCATCCATATCGGGAGATTCAACCGGCGGTTTGGCCACGTTTTGGGCGAAATTCATTTCAGGCATCTGTGGCTCGCCGGCATTTTGCGTGGGTACAGCAAAATCATCGGGTGATCCGGGCGGCGCGCCTGTCTGATTCTCGAATTCTTCAGGAGTCTGTTTTTGTTCATCCATAAAAAAACCTCAAGCAATATCTGTTATTTTCACTGCTAATTGGTTCCCGACAAGCCCCGGTTTGCCGCGGAATTTCAATTTGTCGTATATGACTACATCCATATCCTGGTTTATCGCTTTATCTATTTTGAGCACATCGCCGGGTTTGATTGTAATCAAATCGCGAATACTAATCGTGGCGCTCCCCAGAATTGCCTTTATCTGGGCTTTAACCGGTATAATCCGGCGAACATTCAGTGCGGTTTCATTCCCATCCATCATCTTTTTATTTTTATCAATCCAGTTTTGGGCCGATAACTTGGAGATCACGCTTTCTAATGTAAGATATGGATAGCATATCGTCATTATCCCGGATGACGACTGCATTTTTATCTGCAATGAGATTACAATGACCGTTTCGCCAGGAGGAACGATTTGAATAAACTGCGGATTAGACTCGAAATTCGTCTGTTTTATTTGCAGCCCGATTATGTGTTGCCAGGCCCGTTCGAGTTCTTTAAATCCGCGCCCCACGATTTTCCCCATGATGGTCTTTTCGATACCGGTCAATTCGCGTTCCGTGCTCAACGTTTTACCGATCCCGCCAAACATCCTGTCAACAAAAGCAAATACCACCGATGGGTTAAAATCGATTATTCCCGCTCCTTCTAAAGGCGACATGGTGAACACGTATGTGCACGATGGCGATGCCAGCGACATGATAAATTCAGAATAGGTTATCTGGTCCACCGACAGCAGGACAATATAGACAACCGAACGCGTGATGCCCGACAGGGCCGATCCAAGATGTCCGGAGAAATTTGAGTGCAACGATTCCAGCGTCCGCATCTGGTCCTTTGATACCCTGTTAGGATGTTTAAAATCGTAGGCGACCGCTTTGCGGGCTAATTCATTCTGACCCGGGTTTTCGTCTATTACCGAAGGCGGCCCGCCCGCTGTGGCTACATTATTAAGTAGCGCTTCTATTTCTTGCTGCTATAATATTTTTGCCATAACTACTGCAATACGTAATCGATATAGAAAATATTATGCACTTTTGCCGGAGCGAGAATTTTCGCGAATAAATCCATTATCTCGGTCCGGATATGGTCTTTCTGTTCAACGGATGTTAATTGTTCGATTGTCTTAGATGACAGCAAACCGATTAAGGCATCCCTTAGCTGCGGTTTTTTCTCATCAAGCGGGGATTTGGCTTTTGCCTCCCCCTCGCCTTCCCCATGCCCGCCTTTGCTTTTTTCGACTTTTGGCGCGTCCATTTCAACGCCAATAGATACTGAAAGATACCGACTACCGCCAGTACCGGCCGGATTTACGACAATATCTTCAATGTTATAAATCTGATGGGGCACTTCTTCGACCACTGGCTTTTCTTCAGCCTTCTTTTCCTCCTCGACAACCTGTTTAAAAGCAGGATCGGGTTTCAAATACTTGATAACGATAAAGTACCCGCCAGCCGCCAGCACGACCTGCAACGCCATCATAATTATAAAATACATTTTAAAACTGCCGCCCTTTTTAGTGGAAGTCTTCTGGTTAGACTCCTCGACTTCAATAGTATCGACTGGCGCTTTCGCCTGTTCTACTTCCGGCATTTTAACCTCACTTTACCTCTGTAATATGACCGCTGTAAATCTTACGCTGGTAATTTTCGACTCGGGAGACGATTTCATCGATACTTTCCTTGACCATTACCTTTTTCCCCGATGTCAGACTGATTATCGTATCAGGTATTGATTCCACGAACTCAATCAGATCGGTGTTTATCACCAGCGGAGCATCGTTTAAACGGGTTACTGTTATCATCTTACAACCTCAAGGAGGGAGGATTGAACCTCCCTCCACCTTTATTTGGATTAACCTCTAAGATTCACCAATTCCTGCAACATCGCGTCGGATGTTGTAATAATTCGGGCATTGGCCTGGAATCCTCTTTGCGATACGATCATGTTCGTGAATTCCTGAGCCAAATCTACATTGGATATTTCCAGCGCGCCCGATGTTATTGTTGACGACGTTGTCGATCCGGCCTGGCCAAGGATAGCCGTGCCGGAGTTCGCGGATGTTTGGTACATATTGCTTCCGCTTTTCAACATACCGGCCGGGTTGTTGAAATCGGCGATATAAATCTGAGCGAGAACACGTGAAACGCCATTTGTGAAAATACCGGTTATGGTACCCGAAGAATCGATAGAGATGTTAGATAAAATACCGACGCCATACCCATCTTGAGAACGGGCGCTGGCGGTGGATGCCGATGAGAAACTCGTAAGACCATCAAATGCGGCAGGAGTGCCGGCTAACACATCGATATTTATTACTTCGGCGCCATTATTCGGATCAAGTCTGAGACCGGTCGCGCCACCATCAAAATTGAATGAGGATAGAGAACCATCCGAATTAAATCTTACGGTTCCCGAACCACCAGAACGGATAATCTCATTACCGCTGACATCGGCTTCCCAGAACCATTCATTGGTTTCCCAACTCTTGGTGAAAGTGATAGTAACGTTATGCTTTCCCCCTTGTGAATCATAAACGGTGATACTGGTGGAATGTTCGGTATCAAGAGTCTCAATTTCGACGGTCGAAGATGTAGCCGGACCGACACCATCAGGATCGCCAACTAACCCTCCCTGACCGGCGCTTATAGTCACTCCACCACCCCCAAGCCCTTCTATGCCGGTAACAATTCCGGTATTTTCGTCAACAACGAGATTCAAAGCGATTGGATCCTGAGCGATGCCAGTGATATTTGGCGTGAAAACATCGAGAGCCTGCAGGGTCGAGGCAGCGCCATTGTTCACTGTAAATGTGGAATTCAAACCATTGCCAAATACCTGGGTACAAATATCGCATCCTGAGCCACCCAGGTCGCGAGTTCTTATATTATAGGCGGTCGGACTACCGGCAAAATCACGTTTGAGTTCAACTTGACCGTCGACAATCGATGCGGTTACGCCTTGCACGGATGAATTAATCGCCGAGATTAAATCGTTTACCGTCGAGTTGATAGTCAACTGCGACAGGGTAACCCAATCCCCATTATCGACGCTAATCTGGAAACCAGCGGTATTTGTAACACCGAGGGCCGACAGACGTTCCTGGCCGGATAAATTTACGGTTGTATTTAATGAAGGCGGCGCTGTGCTGGTACCGGCTACTCCCAAATCAGTATAGGTATTGGTTCCACCAACGGCGACTTCGGCGATGAAACCGTTATTGGCATCGGTATACTGCTGACCATCTAAACGTCTATAAATCCTAACGCTGGTAGCGTCGGCCAAATCGGGATAGGCCGACCAATTTAGTACAACCGAATCATCGGCTGCTCCAACGGTTACATCTCGTTCAATGCCGACAGATTCACCCAGGCTGTTCGTGGCGACTATCGTATAATGATATAACGCACCTGGAGTTAATACGCCGGCGCCGTCGTTATTGCTGGTCAATGTTGAATGTGCCGCCAGGAAATCATCCAATTGACGGGCATGAGCCCCAAGCTGCCGCGAGTATTGGGCATTACTACCGGTTATCGTAATCCGATGAGTTCCGCCAGACCCATTTGTGGCTAAACCTGATACGGTCGTAATATTAGATGTTCCCGCCGAAACCAAACTGGCACGGGAATCTGTAGCGCTGGCGTTAAGATTCATCCCGAGCTGAATTTCAGTTGTCGCCCGAGCCGGATCCTGCTGACCAAACGGTAACCTGATGTTTCCTATTGTGGCGTTGGCGGGAATAGTCCCATCGACACCAGCCATTTTACCCTGAAGAATAAATCCATTGCTCGGATTCACGAGATTTGAATTCGCATCATAACCAAACGAACCAGCCCGGGTGTAATATTCCTGCTGCCCATCGGACAACACGAAGAAACCCGTACCCTGAATCGCCAGATCGGTCGTTTGTCCGGTGGTTTCAAGACCGCCCTGTATAAATAGATTATCCACGCTGGCAAGGCTCATACCCAAACCCAATTGTAATGGATTTGAACCGCCGCGAGTGGTACTTGGCCGTCCAGCGCCCCGCAGGGTCTGAACCAAAGCTTCCTGGAACGTTACCCGCCCCATCTTGAAACCGATTGTGTTTACGTTAGCAATATTATCACCAACCACGTTCATCTTGGTCTGGTGATTTTTCAGGCCGGATACTCCGGCAAAAAGTGACGCCATCATTTCCTTTATTCCTCCAACCCCGGCGCTTCAGGCCGGGTCAAGGGCCTCCCCTTTCGGGGTCCAGCCCGGTTGATTATCCAATTATTGCGCTATCGATTTGCGTGAAGACTCCTTCTTTCATTCTATCAGTCTCCACGGCCGTTATTACAGTTTTATTACGAACCGAAACCAAAAAGGCGAGTTGATCGAGCAATACCAGCGATTGATCCGCGCCTTTTTTATCTGCCATCTGTACCGCTTTGGTTAATCGGTTAACCTTATCGCTGTCGAGATTTACTCCCCGCCCAGAAAGCCTGTCGATTGCATGGTTAGAAAAGTTCAAGCCGGTTTTTTCCTTTAGGATTTCCTTAAAATCAACGGGCGATTCGGACTGGCTTTTGGCTTTTTGGATTGCCGAATCGATTCCCGACTGCGGGGGGCGGACTATCGTATTATTGTTTATGATATCGGGAATGTTCATTTTCACCTCCTTCGACTATACAATCCGCGTTAGCCGTTATTTTGGTAAGCCTGGTTTCCGCCATTAACGATTTCGATAATCGTCGACAGAGAGATTTTGTAACCGCCGACAATCAAATAAGCCATACCATCCTGATACTTGACCGAATCGACCACGCCAATTACGCGTTTTGATGCGGTTATCGTATCTCCGGCCGAATTTGTGGCGGTAACTTCGTAAGAATAACTGCCGTCATCCAGAAGTTTGCCTTTATCATCGCGGCCATCCCAGGTATAAGAATTATTACCAGCCGATTGGTTTTTCAGGGTTACCGTGCGTACTGTGGTGCCATCGGCGTTTGTTATCTTGATAGTAACATTGGCCGCGGCGGCGCCGAGATTGTAGCTGAGTTTATTCGATTCGCTTCCGCTCAGATTAATATCGGAACCCTCGGCAATTACAGTTTTACCGATAAGAGTCGTAGCCATCGTGTTGGCGATTGTCTGACTCATTAAATAATCGACCTGGGTTGCCGTATCCAGCGATTCGCTCATATTCTCCAATTGTTCAAGTTGCGAAAATTGGGCCAGCTGGGCTATGAAATCCTGATCCTGCATGGGGTTCATGGGGTCCTGATAACGCAATTGGGTTACCAGAAGATTGAGAAAATCATTTTTCCCCATGGTTTCGGATGCCGCGCTGGATAAGGTGCTGCCATCGGATGAGTACGGATTCGAATAAGATATTTCCCCTATCGTATTCATGTCATCTCCTCTTTACGCGAAAATATCAATTCGGCCGTTGCGATTCGCCGAATTATTCCTTGTCGCGCTTTGCTTTTGGATATCCCGCCCGTTTTCAGATTGATTCGTTCTGAACGATGCCCCTGAAGAACGTCCATCGGACAATCTGGCCTGATTAAAATTAGCTGAATTGCTAAGATTGTCGTTGGCGCCTCGAGCATTGGTTTCAACCCGAAAATTGTCGATTTTCCAATCACTTTTAAGATTCGGTAATTCGGCATCTAGGACTCTTTTAACATCGGGGCTGTCCACCCTAAAAGTCGCGTTAAGTTTATCGCCGTCCGTTTTAAGTTCGACTTTAACTTTACCGAGGCTTTCCGGTTTAAACTGGATCGTCAACTGGGTATTGCCGCTTAAGGATTTGAGCTGGGATTGAATTTGATTCAGAATCCTCTGTTGTTTGACAATAAAATTCGGAGATTCACCGCCCAGTAATTGTCGTCCTTCGGCGGCAATTTGATTACCGGCTCTATTGAAATCCTGCCCTCTGCTAAAAGCGTTTGTCAGCGAATTATCCGTTGCTTTATTTATCTCAGCGGGCCGAATTTCCTGATTCGTGAGTTTCGGGTCCGATGACCGGAGTTCAATTGTATCCGTTTTTACCATTTGCAGCTCATCGGATTTACGGTTTTGTTGCCGTTCGGGTTTTATAAAGTCACCCGGGGGTATCGACATCTCCGCTGCTTCCGGAATAGACCCTTCTGCGATGTGATTAGATTCGCCGGCATTGTTATTAGCGGCGGATTGAATTGTCGTTTGAGCGGGAACAGTTTTTATCAGAGTTGTTTTCTGGAGCGCGTCGATAGATTCCGAATCATCTCTTAAAACCATCGAGTTCAGATTTACCAACAGCGATTTTTCGAGTTTTGAGATTTCCAGTGGATTTCCGAATTGGACCGTGGTCCGAGTCTGGTTTTCATGAGTCGGCATGGCTTTTATCTGAACGATCGGTTTTTCAGGCATCTCTTTAATAAGGTTAAGTAGATCGGCTACTTTTACCTGCGTTTCGCGCGAAATCGAATTAGTTTGACTAATGCTTGCTGTTATCTCCGCATCGTGGGTAGTTATCAATTTACCAGCATCAAAACTAAGCTGGAAAATTTTTACATTTGGCGGCTGTTGAGGTGCTGTTTCCAATGTTGATATGTAATCCGTAGAGATAACATTAGCTTTATGATCTTGGAGTTGGGTTATTTTCGGGAGTTCAGCCGGACTTTGATCCAACTGTAAATTCTGATTTGGAAATGCCTTCAAATCAGGAATAACCGGGATCGAAACTGCTTCTCCCTTTAATTCATTGACGTTGATAATACTCGCCAATTCTGCCTGATTAAGCGTTAATGTTAGCGGGATAATTTGTTGACTTGCCAATTGTTTCAACTGACCGAGATTAATTTGAACAGGTATAATCGTTTCTGTAGGATATACGCCGGTATCGATTAGCGGCTGTTCGATTGCCTGTTCATTTGGCACAGTCAGTAATTGTATGGGCAATCTATTAAAACCGGATAACTCCCAGGCCGGCATATCGGAATCGATTGATGCCTCAATGTCGTCCGGGTTATTATCAATCCCAAAATCCAACGCTTTCTGGCTGTTCGCCGGCAGATCTCCGATAATCATCTGACCGGATAGAAAATCCTCAAAACCGGTTACCGGTTGATTGTTGCCGGTTCGGGTTTTAGAGATATTCTTCTGGGCGACCAGAAAATCTGCCAGTGATGAGATATTTGCGAACACTTGCGTCATCTCAGATTCCACTTAAAATAAGTTTGGTAATTTGAGCCGAGCGAGTGGGTTCCATATACTGCAGAATCAAGCTCGCATTGGCCGATTTCATTTTTGGAAGGATGGAAATCACCAATGAGTCTTCCATTTGAGCAAACACTTTTGCGGCTTGCTGTTTATCCATGCCGTCAAAGATTCTGGCAAGATTATACATCTTTTCTTCGTTTGCCTTTAACTGGCAGGTTCTAAGACTATCGATTTGTTTTTTAATGGTTTCCAGGTCTTCCTTGTCTTTAAGAAGCTGCAATTTTTGTTTCTTTATGTTTTCCTTTTCCACCTCCAATGTTTTTCGGGAATCTTCAAATTCCTGTTTTTCTTTAGCTGCTTTTTCCTGTTCGGGACTAAGTAACTGTTTGCCGGTCTTAACCTGCTCAATTTTTATTGCGAGGTACTTCGTCGCTTGGGCCGGTTTCATACCAAAAACAAATGAGAACAGAAACAGATAGCCGACCAGATTGAGGACTATTAACACCAGGCCCAGAAGTATTTTCACAACAAATTTCATATTTTATCCCAAACACTTTAAAGCAATCCTTATGCCAAACATCGTTTATTAACACAACCGCCTATAGCATATAAGGTTAGAGATTATTTTTTAGATTTGTCAAGGATGGCAGATCAACAAAAACCGGAAAAAAATTCTAACTGAAAGCTAAAATTTCCTAAAGGAAATGACTTGCGGATTTGTCAAGTTTGCTATATATTTATTCTACGATTAAACCTCATGAGATACACCCAAAGTAACTGAGGTTTAGCGTGGTTGGCTTTAGCGGTTATTAGAGCAACGCTGACGGGAGAAAGCTTTATATGATGTTAGCCAAGGCATTTATTTGCCTTGCCTTCACCCTCTTCGCCGTGGGCTTGGCCTATTCTGGCCAAATTGATTCGCAGCTTCGCGAACTACTTATCTCCGAACATGATCGAAATCGGTTTTATAGCGTAATCGTGGTAATGGCCGACCAAGCCGATATCGAGTCACTCGACCGGTTATTGATTAACAGCAAATCGAACCTAAACAACCGTCACAACCAGGTAATCACTGCATTACAGGAAATAGCTAATCAAACACAACCCCCTGTTTTATCATTTATGCGCCACTTAGAATCTGCCGGTGATATCCGCTATACGAAACATTTTTGGATTGCTAATATGCTTGCTTTTGAGGGTAAGGCTTCGGCTATCTGGGCAATCGCGGCGTTGGACCCTGTAGGCAAGGTTTATCTGGATGTTCCCGTGAGCACAATCTGGCCAAATGCTGAGGGAAAACCTTCTCCCCCCGGAAGGCTTATCACCGGGCGCGAACCCGGGCTCTCCAGAATTCACGCGCCTGAAGCCTGGGCTTTGGGATATACTGGATATGGTCGGGTTGTGGCAAATCTTGATACAGGAGTAGATGGTTATCATCCGGCGCTAATGTATAGATTTAGAGGCGATATTAATGGCGATGGAAATTATAATGAAAGCTGGTTCGATCCCTACACTACTCATTGGACTTACCCTACCGACAGCGGCACTCATGGGACTCACACGATGGGCACTATCTGCGGTAGAACCAACACCGGCGATACTATTGGAGTCGCTATTGACGCCAAATGGATCGCGGCGGCCTGCATTGACAGAGGCGGCGGTTTATCGGGGACAATATCGGACGCCCTTCTGGCCATTCAATGGATCGCAGACCCCGATGGAAATCCGGCGACAGCGGATAATCCCGATGCCTGCGGAAATTCGTGGGGAATCCCGGATGACAATGGTTATGCTGATTGCGATCAGACCTTCTGGATTGCCATAGATAATTGCGAGGCTGCCGGCACCGTAATGGTTTTTGCGGCCGGCAACGAAGGGACAGCTGGTTTGCGGTCGCCATCAGATAGAGCGACCACTTATCATAATTGCTTTTCCATAGGCGCAGTAGATGGTTATAATCCAAACCTCGAGATAGCTCCATTTTCCGCGCGGGGACCATCCGAGTGCGCCAGAGGCGATCTGGCAATCAAACCAGAAGTCGTGGCTCCCGGAGTGAATGTCAGAAGTTCAATTCGGGGCGGCGGTTATCAGGTTTTTAGCGGAACTTCGATGGCCTGTCCCCATGTAGCCGGAGCTGTCGCCATAATAAGGCAAGCAAATCCAAATCTTGATGCGACTACCATAAAACAAATTCTTATTCAAACAGCCGATGACCTTGGTCAAGCGGGTGAGGATAATACTTATGGAAACGGCATCATCAATGTTTATGCCGCCGTTTTAGCCGCGACTAATTACGGGAGCGTTGCTGGCTATGTAAGGGATGCATCAACAGCCATACCGATTCCCGCCCAGCTAAAAGTTGTCGGCGCAAGGATACAGGTATTCGCCGACAATTCAGGATATTACTATATGGGATTAAAAAGCGATACCGCGTACACCATTGAAGCGTCATATTATGGTTTTCTGGCGAATCAGCAATCCGCATTCATAGAATTAAGCGACACAACCCCTTTAGATTTTAATTTAGTTGTCGCGCAGCCGGCCATAGTGCAAGGTAACATACGCTCAGGCACGGGCGATGCCGTCGTGGGAGCTGAGGTAAAAATATTGAATACGCCCCTTCCGCCCGAAACGACAGATGCGTCGGGGTTTTATCGATTCCCGGAAGTGCCATCCGGCGCTCTATACTATATTGAAACCGAGGCTCCTGATTACAATATGGGATTTGATTCATTATTAGTCCAATCAGGGATAATTAATCAGCTCGATATTGAAATATGGCCGGTCGAATCATTCGAACAATTGAACGGCGGTTTTGTTGGCGGAAATGTTTGGCAGTGGGGTAATCCGACATATGGCCCTGATTCAGCGTATTCAGGAACGAAATGCTGGGGTACTATATTAAGCGGAAGTTATCCGAACCTGGTTCAGGATACTTTAAAAAGCTACACGGTTTTTGTCGAATCGCAAGCCGCTATTCTACAATTTTATCACTGGTATCAATTTGAAGATTATTATGATGGCGGAAATGTAATTATATCAACCAACTCCGGTCTAACCTGGAATCTATTGTACCCATCCGGTGGGTACCCAAATAACGATATTGTTGGACTGAATCATCAGCCCGGATACTCCCATATAAGTAACGGCTGGAAAATGGTATCAGCCAATCTCGGCGTCTATTATCATAAAAACATAACCATAGGCTGGAGGATGGGCTCCGACGCATCGGTTGTTAAAGCTGGGTGGTATATTGATAATGTATCCTTTATTGGATGCATTCCTCCTCCGCCTCCTCAACTGGAATATTACCCCTCTTCATTCACCGAAATCTTAAGCCCGGGGACAATTGAAACAAGAGAGTTGTATATAAATAATCCCGGGTTGGGACCGTTAAATTATCAACTTTCAGGAATCCCGCTTAACCTTCGACCAAATCATAATGGCGCCAATCAACAACTTATAGGCTACATTCGTAATGATATGGGTAAACCTGAACCTGATTCGGCGCCATATTTTACGCCGGTTAGTTGTAGTCATGGCGGGCCGGATGCTTTCGGATACTTATGGAAAGATTCTGATGAACCGCGCGGCCCCCGTTACAATTGGGTGGATATAGCGAATATCGGAACATCATTGAGTTTGGGCGATGATGATTACACTGGCCCAATAAATTTGAATTTCAATTTCCCCTTTTATGATAGCAGCTACTCATCGATATATGTGGGATCTAATGGTATTATCTCTTTTGGCGGCGGCACTTCATCGACCATTAACACCGCGTTACCTAACGGTGCCCCCCCGAATAATCTAATCGCCATGTGGTGGGATGATTTAAATCCGGCCAGCGGTGGTAAGGTGTATTATTATAGTGACCTGGAAAACAATAGATTTATCGTAAGTTTTATCGAAATACCTAATTACCAATATTATTATGGCACCGGCTCACTAACATTTCAGGCAATACTTTACCCCACCGGTAAAATAACTCTTCAATATCAATTCATGGATCCCGGCAGTGATCCGGATAGTCTTCATGGCGCAACAATTGGAATCGAGAACGTGCTGGGCAATGATGGCCTTCAAGTAGCCTACAACGCCAATTATGTGCACAATGAACTTGCGGTCGTTCTCTCGCGTAATTGGCTCAATGTTTTCCCAAAAAACGGCGTTATTTTGCCCGGTGGTTCCGATACCGCGACCGTTGTATTTGACGCTAATTATCTTGATGGCAATCTGTATAGCGGGAACATAAATATTCAATCAAATGATTCAATTAACCCAAGTGTTAATATTCCAGTAACATTAAGTACTGGTTCAGGTGGAAATCCAATTATTGATTTTTCCGGTAGCAGGCTTGTCGATAGTCTGTCGGTTGATAGTATCGACATAATTTACCTGAAAGTCGTCAATCGCGGGACCGGTAGTTTAGCCGCGGAATTTGGGACATATGCGACATGGATTCAATTCAATGGCGGCCCATATTATATCGCACCCTCTGATAGTATATCGATCCCTATTCAAATAAACTCGGCGGGATTTCAACCCGGAATATACCATGGAATTATTAATTATCTAAGCAATGATCCGCAGATACCGGAAGGAAATCTTGAGATTGAACTGGTGGTGTTGGCGCCCCATATCTTACTATCGATTGAGTATTTATCCGATACCCTTGATTTTAATCAGCAGTCAAACCATACCTTTGTAATTAGCAATAACGGACCGGGCAAACTAAGCTATTTCATTGGGTTTTCGGAACAATCGGGGGCGCCTAAATTTTCACCGGGCAGTATCGAAAATATACAATTCCCTAAATACCCTAACTTCATGACTGATATGGTATTTTCTGGTGACAGACAGAAAGATACAAATCTCCTGACACTTTCCGGTGGCGGCCCTGACAATTTCGGATACCGTTGGGTTGACTCAAATGAACCAGGCGGTCCTGTTTTTAATTGGATAGATATCAGCAACATCGGAATTCCAATAACCGTTAACTACGATGACCAAAACATCGGCCCGTTTTCGCTTGGTTTTGTATTTCCATATTATCGATACGATTACGAATCAATCAGATTTTGTTCGAATGGTTGGCTGTCTTTCACTTCAACATCGACGGCATATAACAACACAAGCCTCCCCAATTTAGCCGCCCCATCGAATATTCTAGCGGTCTTTTGGGATGATTTAATATTTTTTGCCAACAGCCGGGCATATTTTTATACAAATCAGCAAGATAGCGCTATAATCACGTGGCAAAACGCTTTTCATGTGGGAGGCGGGGGGCCATATACATTTCAAGCGATATTAACTAAAAGCGGTTATATAGCATTTCAATATTATGATATTGGTACTCCTGATACCCTTGCTACAATCGGGATTCAAAATTACGATAAGTCAAGCGGGTTGATGGCGGCATATAACACAAAATACGCTTCAGATAGTA
>CAZTNJ010000006.1:16431-29026 GCA_964614835.1 uncultured Ignavibacteria bacterium
CTCCCCTGTTTGGGACAGTTGCGGCTTTATCGCAAGACACTATTTCGGTTGCCCTCAATAGCTATATGCTGGCAGCCATGACTTACGGCGGCCAGATTACAGTTCAATCGAATGACCCGTTATCTCCCGAGCTGGTTGTCCCTGTCTCTCTAAATGTAAAACCAGAAGCTGTTGCCTCAATAACCTTGAGCGATTCGGTTTTCCGGGATACACTCGTTATTGGCTCATCCGCGAGTAAGTCGTTATCTATTAACAACATCGGAACTGCGGTGTTGAATTACGGCTTCATCCAAGAAGATGAATGGCTAATACCTTATCCATCCAACGGAACCATTTTTCCAAACGGGGCAGAGACTATTGCCGTAATGATCAGCGCCTTAAATTTAGAGCCCGGGGATTATATCGGCCACCTAATATTATCGAGTAATGACCCCTTTCATGCGACCACCCTAATCACGTTTTATCTAATGGTTACCCTTTCCAATTGTGTATTTATACCCGGCGATATCAATGGGGATAATCAACTTCTTGGAAGCGATATAATCTATGGGGTACGATATTTTAAGGGCATCGGCGATCCACCTCCCGATTCATGTATCGACGATTCACTTCAGCAATGGTTATATGCCGCGGGGGATGTTAACGGCAACTGCGAATTCCGAGGATCAGACATAACCTATTTAGTAGCATATTTTAAGCAAGGCAATCCGGCCCTGATCATGTGTCCACGAATCCGCGCGATATCGCCATACCCCAAAAAACAGAATTATCCTAACTTAAGCGGCCAATTGGCCAAATAAACCTAAAATCGCGTAATATGCGATTTCCTTACCCGGATATAAAAATATTATCTCCGAATTCGATTGCCGCGGGGTATTTTTTATTGTTTTATAGTCAAATTCAATTATAAAAAACCGGGATTTATGGGTATGCTTTTTTAACATCCTATTTTGCTTAACCCAATAATAATATAGAGAGTTAGCTCTGTTCAAATTTTTAACATTTTTAGCGTTTAGGGACTTGACAATAATACCAACTGGTCTTATACTTATTTTATAGATGTGTACCGGGTAACTGAGGAATGTCTTCTTTCAGGGTGACACAAGTTTTTGCGAAAGTGTTAAGTAAAATTGATATAATGATTATTCGATAATAAAGAGGTCAAAGGAGTGTTCAATAAGCCCAAAACCTATTAAAAAACGGAGGATGTTTATTGGAATAACAGTAAGTTTCTTAAAGTAATTCTGTAAGTAATTAACTGTATTAAAAACGGAAATCAGGACATCATTGAGTTTGTCTTCAACTTTATTTGAAAAGGAAAAAAAATTGAAAAGCCCTTTTGGGGAGAGGATTTTATGAGGAAACTGTTTTTCGCTATTCTCCTCGCTGGACTTGCGATTATGCTGGCATCCTGGTCATTTGCCGATAACCAGGGAGCTTCAACGACAGCTAAAGATGAACTGGCAAAATCGGATGCGTCGCAAACGATAGCCAGTCCAGCCATGAAATCGCAAACAAAAACCGCGCAGCCAGGTACGCCCGAATTTAAAATCGGAAACAACCCGGCTGAAGACCCTTCGATGGATAAATCCAAGCAAGAGGCGATCCGCGCGGAACAAGCTGCCGAAGAAAAAGCCAGATTAGAATCGGAGCGGGAAAAGCAGAGTCAACTCCAGCCGGAACCACTGAAAATCGAGGAATCAACATCCTCCGCTACGGAAATCCCGGCTCAAGTTGAACCTGCCAAATGGCAACCTATTTATGGCAGCAAAGGCGAATTGCTGAATGCTGAACCATCGGTACAGGTTGCCCCTTACGCAAAAGGTTACGAGCCCAGCATGACGCTGGTTAATCTATTCTCCGAAAACTTCGAAACGGCCTGGGATACCGTAGGCGTTGACCATCCGATAAACTGGATTAACAACGACAACGGTAATGCCGGAACCAGATTTTGGTCGGTTGACGACTGGCACAAATACTACTACTCCACGTGGACTTCAAATTGTGCCCGTATACAATACTATCCCAACGCCGAAACGACGTATGATGAATGGCTAATTACTCCTGCCGTAACGCTAACCGGCGGCTCCACCGCTTGTTCGTTAACCTGGAGGAATTATTACTATCATCGCACAACCAACGACAGCGCGTTCATTTTGACATCGAGCGATAACGGGGTAACCTGGCCTGATACCCTCAGGTGGGGCGCCACGCAAGCTTCAGGTTATAAGAAATTAGACCTTTCCGCTCGTATAGGTCAAACAGTGAAGATAGCTTTCGTATTTAAAGCCTATACCAACCCATATTCAGCGGCATACTATTGGTATATAGATGACGTGAAGTTTTTCGCCGATGGTACAGAGCTTTTAAATGAAAACTTCGAAACCTGGGGACCGGGCGGCGATAACCCACCGACAGGATGGACAATAATCGATAATGGGAACGTAAAAACCTCGGCCGGTTACAATTTGAACGACTGGCAGAGATACAATAATACTTCCTGGACCGGTTATTGTGCCAGAGTATACTATGTAAGCTCGAGCCCATACGATCCAGAATGGCAAAATGAAGAGTTGATTACTCCGGCCATTTCGATAAGTTCGGGCGTAGCTTGCAGTTTAAGCCTGGTCCAATATTACTATCATTCTACCACAACGCCATTCGAAAACTACGACCATGGCTACATCCTCTTATCATCCGATGGCGGCACTACCTGGCCGGAAACACTGGCCAACCACACGGCTACGATCGGTAATTCTACTACAAAGCAAACATTCAAATACAGCTTGAACAGCCATGCTGGTCAATCGATCATGCTCAAGTTCAAGTTCGTCAATTCGCCGATCGGCTATAGCTACTGGATGTTTGACGATGTTTCTGTTGATGAAACCGTGTTGCTGGCTCATGATGTTGCAACGGCGTCCCTGGTTTCGCCGACGATTCTCGTTCAGGGCTACACATTCCCTGTAACAACAACAGTTAGCAACGTAGGCACAAACACCGAAACATTCCAGGATTCTGTCAAGATTGGATTGACCGTAAAAGATACACTGCTTATCGAAAGGTTCAGTAATCCGCAGAGTTGGACTGGCGCGAATCCGCCGGTTAACGCTCTGGGAACCTGGGCAATTCTCGATAGCGGTAAAGCCGGATGGTCAAATTATGACTGGCATGCTTACTATTTCTCTACCTGGACAGATACAATTGCCAGAGTAAGTTATGTAAGCAACGATACCGGTAAAAGCTGGTTGATTTCGCCGTCTATCAACACAACTGGCCGTTCAGCGGTTCACCTTACCTTTAAGACCTATTATTACGACGGCAGCGCCACAGGAACTGATACCGCCTGGATTTATGGTACCGATGACGACTGGACCACAACCAGGCTAATCGCGATGTGGAACGAAACCCACGGTTCAAGCTCCGCCCCGGAATATCCTGATTTTGATATTTCCTCATGGGCGGCCAACAAAACGAACGTGAAAATCGCGTTTAAGTATGTGGGTATCGGTTCGGCTCCTTGGTACTGGTATATCGATAACGTTTTGGTGTACAACTTAAGCACGCCAAGTTTGGTTTACAATCAGGGACAAACCGTCACCGGGCTGGCGTCTTTAGCCCAAACCAACGTCAATTTCGCTAACTTTTCGCCCGCAACCGCTGGCGATTATTTCATCAAGACGTTCACTGCTCTTGGAACCGATCTTGACAAGCTTAACGACACGCTTTCAGTTAATAAGTCAGCCTGGGCGCACAATGGTACAGGCGGCCCCGATGCCGGTTACTACAGCTGGGCTGATAATATCAATGGCGGCGGACCTGCGTTTTCCTGGAAAGATATTTCCTCGACAGGTACGCCTGTAACCTGGACATCAACATCGGGAGATGACAGGTTTACATTGCCGATTCCGTTAGGATTCGGATTCTTCTTCTATGGCAATACTTATACCAAACTCTGTGTTGGCGAAAACGGATTCTGCTCATTCGACAGTTTGACTTCCGGGTATTTGACCAATTACAATTTCCCCTACAGCTCCGTTCCGAACAATCTTTTAGCCCTGGTTTGGGACGATCTCAAACAGAGCAATGGTAACGTATACTACTACACTAACAACATCGATACCTTTATAGTCAGTTATGTAGGCGTAAAGTGGTACGGCGCGGATTCGGTTAACAGCTTCAATGCCCAGATAATTTTATCGGCGGCCGATAACAAGATCAAGTTCCAATATCAATCGGTTGGTCCATCGGTTCCGACAGGTCACTCTATCGGAATTGAAAACGCCGCCGGTACTATTGGTCTGCAATACTACTACAACGGCACGCCTGCCGGTAACCTGGCCATGTCGGGATTGGCGATTACTTACTCCTATAATCCACCGGCCCATGATATGGCCGCCACAACTTTACTTGCTCCGACCGGCACGATACTAAGAAACGTCAATTTCACTCCCAGGACCATTTTCAGCAACCTCGGCGGAGCGACTGAAACATCGGTACCGGTTTACTTTAATATTTATGATAGCACCGGCGCCTCTGTTTACAGCAACTCTCAAACCATTGCCTCGATAGCGGCGGCTGCGGTCTGCACCGTTAGTTTCACTGCCACATCGCTATCGGTGAATGGCAATTATCGATGCACGACCTATGTTGCGTTGCCGGGCGATTCTTACCCCAGCAACGATAAGAAGGGCGGTACATTTATAGTCGATTCGCATCGCGGTACAGGTGGTCCGGATGCCTACTACTACAGATGGATCGACAACTACGACAGCCTGCCTCCGCTCATTCTCGTGGATCCGCCAACATATAACTGGATTGAAATCAATCCTGACTTAGGCGGCTCCGGAACGGCGCTGTGGAATAACGATTCCACCTACGACGACAGAGCAAAGCGGTTCCCGATTGGCTTTACTTTCAATTATTACGGCATCGATTTTACGGAAGCGTTCGCTACAACAAACGGTTTGTTGGCGTTCGATTCGACCACCGCTTACTCCAACGCAGCCATTCCAACCGCCGCTGCGCCAAATAACTTCATCGCCCCGTTCTGGGATGATTTGTATTTGCGGGCTGGCGCAGGCGCCAACATCTTCTATTATCAGGGTGGAACCTATACGGTGGTTGAATGGTATAGAGACGCGCAATCGTCTACTGATACAACAAACTACCTGACATTCCAGGTTATCCTTTACAACAACGGAAGAATCCTTATTCAGTATCAACATGTCAAACGCGGCGCGACCGATTATGCCGGCGAACTCGCCACAGTCGGTATCGAAAGCCCGAATTTGGTCGATGATGCTGTTTATGGATTGCAGTATCTGTACAACGGATCTCCCGCGTTGAACCTGTTAAGAGACAGCCTGGCAATCTTGTTCTATCGCGATTTGCCAGCGCATGATATCGCCACTTCCACATTCCTGGCGCCATCGCCGGTTGGAGTGATCAATTCGCCGGTTACGCCGCGCGTAGTGTTCACCAACAACGGTATGAATGATGAAGCGAGCGTACCGGTTCGCTTAACTATCACCCCTGGCGTTTATAACAACACTCAAACCGCGGTCATCGATTCCGGCGCGCGCGATACGGTAAGCTTCGCCGCTTATACACCGACCGCCGCTGGAACCTGCACCCTTACCGCGATCGCCGAACTTGGGACCGACGTTGAACGTAGCAATGATACGCTTAAGTTCTATTATACGGTTTACGATACGGTGATCGATTTTGAAGCCAATAACGGCGGTTTGATAGCATCGGGTAGTTGGGGCAGCTTCCTTGGCGATTGGGAGTATGGTACTCCTTCAGTCGTTGGCCCAGCTCTCCCGCATTCCGGCAGCTATTGCTGGGGTACGCAAATCGACGCATATCGCACGCCAGGTTCTACATATGGCGGTATCCGTTCATGGCTTGATATGCAGATCGATGTCGGTTCGTCGAATAATGCTATATTCGGATTCTACGAATGGTACAATACCACCTCGTATGATACGATGCATGTATTTGTCGATACCGGCGCCGGCTGGATGAGTGTCTATTTCAGAAATGGATATTTCACCTCGACTGCCTGGACTCAGTACACTATTGATTTATCGGCTTATACGGGTATTATCAAGCTACGGTTTGATTACTATTCGAATTCATCGACCGCTAGCTACGCTGGCTGGTATCTCGATGATTTCACCTTCATGAATTGCACTCCCTACTACCCGGCTCATGACATGACTACCCAATTGATTCTTGCTCCATCCGGCGCGGGAGCCAAGAATGTAGCCGTCACGCCGATGGTCGTATTCAAGAACAATTCAACTTCTACGGAAACATCGGTTCCTGTAAGAGTCATCATAACCCCTGGCGTATACAACAATCCGCAAACAATAGCCTCGATTGGTTCGATGGGCACTGATACGGTCTCATTCGCAAACTTCACACCGACCACATCGGGCACATACACCGTTACGGCTATCGTATCGCTTGGCACCGATGTTGACAATTCCAACGATACTCTGGTCGGAACTTATGAAGTCTTTGATCAGATTGTCGATTTCGAAGTATCCAATGGAGGATTCCAAACTGGCGGCGGAACCGATTGGCAATATGGCACACCTGCCTATGCATCTGGTCCGGCATCAGCCCACTCCCCCGTTAATTGCTGGGGTACTAATTTAACCGGCACTTACACGGCGAGCACTGTATCCGACCTGTTATTTGATATTCAGGTTGGCGATACGGTAACCGGCGGCCCGGCCATTTGGGGATTCTACCAGTGGTACTATTACGAAAACAGCTATGATGGCGGCGAAGTGCGCGTATCAACCGATAACGGCGCTACCTGGACATTGTTGTACCCTCTAACCGGTTACACTGGCTACCAGAACACTTCAAACCCATTGCCAGATCAGGATTCAATTTTCTCCGGATCAACGCACAATTACTGGCATACGACCGGATTTAATCTGTCTGCTTATAGCAACCAGATTATCAGTATCAAGATGTCATCAGGCGCTGATGGTTCTTTAAACTACGCCGGATGGTACGTTGATGATTTCGCGTTCTTGAATTGCGCTCTGTATTTGCCGGCGCATGATATCGAAGTTACTTCGATAAATTCGCCGTACAATCAGTTACAGGGTGGCCAAACCTATAGCATCAATGCTACAATCAGGAACAAGGGCGCCAATACGGAAACCTTCACGGTTAAAGCCACGGATAATTTCGGTTATACCAATACTCAAACCGTAACCGCGTTGCCGTCTTTGAGCCAGACCACCGTTACATTCCCGGGCTGGTCGGTAACAGCATGCAATAACTACGTGTTGTCAGTTATCGCTCAATTGGGCACCGATGTTAACAACACAAACGATACGCTCCAGAAGGTATATGACGCTGTTAACCCAGCGGCCTATAGTTTTGTGGGCTATAACACTGATGGCATTGCGAATGCCACGTACATGTACAGCCCAAGTAACATCTTCGCGGCTCAATTCGACGTAACCTCGCCAGCCACTGGCGCTCTGGTCAAGGCAGTAGAATTTAAATTCCTTACCGTTGGCGACCCGTTCTGGCCGTGGCCTGATGCCATACATGATAGAATCCGCGGTTATATCTTTATCGATTCCGACAACAATGGCATTCCCGACGCCAATCCGTTGTTGGTTGATACACTGATGTCCGCCGATTCGGGTTGGACAATCTGGGCGATTGATTGCGCCGAAGCTCTAAGAGCCTGCAACACGACCAAGTTCTGGGCGGGTGTCTCCTCCGTAGATAGCGCTCATAACGAAGGTCTGGCGATTGATTCAGTGCTCGACAATCGCGACATGTATTGGAAACGCGTCAGTGGCGCCTGGGTTATTGACTCTGCCGCAACTGGCGACAAACTGATACGCGCTGCATACGACACCAGCTCGACCGGCACGGTAACGATCGCTCTTGGTTCGCTTTCGGTTAGCGGCTCGGCCACCATACCGGCCACTGATACCGTCGGCAACACAATCGATAATACCGGTTCCGGCTGCGACATGTTCTACAGCGCGACCGTCATCCAGGATACACCGTTCCGTCCGCGTCATGAGATTGGCAATATCCAGCCCAACTCCATCAATAAAGCGCCTCTTGGTTATGCGACTACATCGGATGCTAAGGGTACACGTACTGAACCATATTATCCACCGCAATTATTGAGATCCGGCGGTCCGGATGCTTATGGTTACAGATACAAGGATAACGCTGAAGTCGGCGGACCGACATTTGGTTGGATTGATATTACCTCAACTGGAACCGCGATTGCATTGAGCGATGATGATTACGAAAAAGTCCCCGTTGGATTCTCGTTCCCGTTCTACGGTAACACTTATGATTCGTTATACATCATCTCTAACGGTTATCTTGGCTTCGGCGCAACTTCCAGTGATTACTCAAACGATCCAGTACCCAATAGCAGCACTCCGAACAACATCATCGCTATCTGGTGGGATGATCTTGATCCTACAGACTTACCGAATATCTACTACTACTATGATTCGGCTAACCAGAGATTCATCGTTAGTTACGTTGGCGTACCGAACTACTGGTCGGCAACTGACACAACCGGCTCGTTGACTTTCCAAGCTATCCTCTATCCAAACGGAAACATCAAGACTCAATATCTCTCGATGGTTCCCGGAGCAGATAGTTTGAATGAAGCGACAATCGGTATCGAAAACTCGACCGGTACGGTTGGTTTGGAAGTTGTGTACAATCAGGCCTATATGACCGATAGCACGGCCATATTGTTCACTGCCCCAGTATTCTGGTTGTCTACAGACTTAACCAGCGGCACACTCGACCCGGCGGCTCCTCCAATGCCGTTCAATATCTTCATGAACAGCGCCGATCTTGCTGCCGGAACCTATCTTGGCCGCATAATCGTGAATTCCAACGACCTGGCTAATCCATCAGTGACTATCAACGTGTCGTTCACTGTATCAGGTGGCGGCGGCGGCGATTGCGAATATATCATCGGCGATATCAGCGGTGACGGCCAGCGCCTTGGCGGCGACGTAACCTACGGTGTCCGCTACTTCAAGGGTGTGGGCACTCCGCCCAGAGATAGCTGCTTCATGGATTCGACTGGTACTTACATGTATGTTGCCGGCGATTGCAACGGTAACTGCGAATTCAGAGGTTCGGATATCACCAGGCTGGTCGCTTACTTCAAGGGCATAGCTCAATTGAGCTGCTGCCATTGGTTCCCGACCACACTTCCTCCGATAATTCTCTATACTCCCAATCCGATTCAACAAACCAATCCTGGAACCGCTGTAATTCCCAGAAACGATGATCAAGCAATCATCGGCGACCAGAAGACAACTGAATAAACGCGGTTAGTCTTTATAAGCCCTCTCCCCCGTACGGGGAGGGGGCTTTTTTTATGCGCTCAAGCTGACCTATAATGTTGATGTTTTAGTTATTTTTAACATCAGAACTAATCAAGATGGAAATTTATGAAATTGGCCCCGGAGAAAATAAGCCGATTCAGAAAGTGAACAAAATATGGATTATATCTGATAACTGTGGCTCAGCCTGTTTTCTTTGCGTCGAGAGCCGAATTCATCCAGCTCTTTGTTTTCAGAAAGCAGGTTTTCCTTATGATAGCTATCGAGTTGTTTTTCTTTGATTTTTTCGTACTTTTTTTTCTCTTTGACGGCCTCGATAAGGGCTTTCTGGGCTTTATTGACTTCCTGCTCGGCAATTTTGGTTGCTTTGGTCTGAACCACGATATCGGCGGCCAGTTTGTCAAGGTGGCGCTTCGACAGTATCAAATCGCGCATATTGACTTTACCTGTTGATCTGACGCCAAAAACTGACAAATATCGGTTGCGTGTCGCAATGATAAGCGACAGTTTGGTTTTTTCCTCGTTTAATTTATTCTGCGATATCGCCAGATGGCGTTTGCGGTCATCTTCGACCTGTTCTTTATATTTTCTTATTCGTTCGAGTCTGAATTTAAACTTTTTCATTTACTTTTCCGTTGTTTAGCAAATCCTTTAAGAAATCGATGGATTGTGAAAAATCAGCTCTATCATCTACGCTTTGCCGGAGAAAAGCATTCAATTTATCGATTCGCTCGAGGGCAAAATCAATTTTGGGAGAACTTCCTTTTGCATATGCGCCTATATTGATTAAATCTTCCGCGTCACGATAATCGGCAAGTATCTGACGGCATCGTACGGCAAGTTCCTGATGCTCCTTAGAGGTAACATCGGGCATCAAGCGGCTTATTGATTCTAAAACGTCAATGGCCGGGTAGTGATTCTTAGACGCCATTTTTCGAGACAGAACCAGGTGCCCATCAAGAATAGCCTTGACCGAATCGCTTACCGGTTCGGAGAAATCATCTCCTTCAACCAGCACGGTGTAAAATCCGGTTATACTTCCATTTTCTGATTGGCCGGCTCTTTCCAATATTCGGGGTAAAATCGCAAAAACCGACGGCGTATAGCCTCGTGTGGTTGGCGGCTCGCCGATTGATAATCCTATCTCGCGTTGACCCATCGCTACTCTGGTTAACGAATCAACCAGTAACGCCACATTTTTCCCCTGGTCGCGAAAATATTCGGCAATTGTAGTTGCCAGCATGATTCCTTTTATGCGAAGTAGCGGCGATTCATCCGAAGTTACGGTTACCACAACCGATTTTTTAAGACCTTCCGGCCCTAAATCCTTTTCTAAGAAGTCTTTTACTTCTCGGCCGCGTTCCCCTATCAGTCCAATAACATTCACATCCGCCGATGACGATCTTGCGATCATACCCAGCAACACGCTCTTGCCGACTCCTGATCCGGCCAGAATCGCGATACGCTGACCGGTGCCAAGGGTAAGGAAGCTGTCAATAGATCTGATTCCGGTATACAACGGTTCTATGATTCTGCGTCGTTGCATGGGCGATGGCGATTGATTTTCAAAGGCTTTAATTTCGCGACAAAGCAATGGCGGACCGTTATCGATGGGATTTCCCAGCGCGTTTAATACCCTGCCCAACAATTCGGGACCAACCCGGGCAATCAGGGGTTTGCCTTCGGCGCTGACTAAAGCGCCAGGCCCGATTCCGGCCATTTCGCCAAGCGGCATAATAAATATTCGACCATCTCGAAACCCGACGACTTCGCCGGGAACAGCGCCTCTACTCGTTGAAATCGTTACCTGATCGCCGACTCGGAGAGCGGGGCCGGTGGCTTCGATAACAATACCGACAACGCGGGTAACCACGCCAGTTTGATTTACAATCTGGGCCGAATTTATAATACCCTTGATACGGTCGATTTTTTCCTCGAGCGTAAACATCAGCTAAGGAGTTTTATATGTTGTTTAATATTTTCCAATTGGGTTTCGATTCGGCCATCGACAAGCGAGCCGTCTAATTCGAGGACACAGCCACCGGGAGAGATATTTTGCGCGGGTTCAAGATGAAAAGCAAACTTGCCCTCATACCGCTGTAAAAGCGAGGGCAGATTGGATTTGATAACTTCATAATCGCCCGGATTGATTTTAATTATGACATTTCCCGAACCAGCCAGAAGCTTTAAGCATTTTTCAACGTTTTCCTTCACTACATCCGGAAACCTATTTACCGCCTCGCCGACAATTTTTTCAGCCAGGAATATGGATAAATCGCCTATCGCTTTTTCGAGTCTTTGAATATTGGTTTCGTAGCGCTGACTTAATGCAGCCATTGCTTTTTCGAGCGCTTGACTGATACGCTGCGCTTGCGGAGTCCATTCGGCTATCCCCTGTTGTCGCCCTTCGTTAAGGCCGCGAAGATATGACTCCTGATTTTCATGTTTCAATTTTCTTTCATATTCATCTTTAAGCTTTTCAATCGGATCGATTTCCGGAACGACCTGCGGATTATTATGATGTCCGCCGACGCCGCCTTTGTTATGATGGATACCCGGTTTTGGGGAAACAGGAAGGCTACTGGGTTTTCGAAATAATCCCTCGGGAGTATCGCCAATAGCTTCGTCGCCAAGTCTAAAAATCGGCAAATCCGGTTCCTCAAAATCGCCATCAACGAAAATGCTAAGGCGGGAAATGGTTGGTGTATTACACTCCCCCACATAATTATATTCTTTAATAATGTTATTAGACAACTAATTCCTCTTTGCCGCCGCGACCGGCGATAATGATCTGACCCTCGTCCTGGAGTCTTCTGATAACTTCTACGATACGTTGCTGGGCCGCCTCGACATCCGAAAGGCGCATCGGACCCATGAATTCGATTTCCTCCCGAATCATCTCGCCGACTCTCTCGGATACATTGGCGAAAATCTTGGTCTTTAAGTCTTCGCTGGCGGCTTTTAAAGCAATAGCCAGATCTTTGGTTTCCACATCCTTTAGGACTCGCTGAATCGAACGATCATCCAAAAGAATTATATCTTCGAATACGAACATCAGGTTTTTGATTTCGGCGGCGAGTTCGGGACGTTCATTTTCAATCGATTCGATAATTGCTTTTTCGGTGGAAGATTCCATCAGGTTCAAGATTTCGGCAACCATCTTGCTTCCGCCGGATATGGACAAATCGCGCGTTCCAATCATCTCGAATTGATCTTCC
>CAZTNJ010000006.1:29036-33368 GCA_964614835.1 uncultured Ignavibacteria bacterium
GATCTTCCAGAAGGACTTCTAATTCGTTGATAATCTCCGGAGAAATTTTCTCCATTGTGGCGATTCGGAATGCGACTTCCGATTGCAATTCGGGCGATAAATCAGACAGAACCTGGGCCGCCTGTTGGTGCGATAACTGGGTTAAAATCAGCGATATGGTTTGCGGATGTTCGTTCTGAATAAAATTGACAAGCTGTTTAGGGTCGATATTTTTTATTTTGGCGAATCCGGATGCCTTTAACGAACCTTCCAGACGCTTCAAAATCTCTAAGGCTTTATTTTTCCCTACGGCCGTTTCCAGAAGGTTTTTTGCGTATTCCACACCACCCTGGTTGATATACTCCTGGGCCATGATTAACTGCGAGACTTCCTTGAGCACCATGTCTTCAGTTTTGGGCGGGATGTCACGGAGATTGGCTACCTCTACAGTTATTTTTTCGATTTCGACCTCATTAAGCTCCTTAAGGACTTTAGCCGATATATCGGTACCTAAACCGACGACGAGAATCGCCGATTTCTGTGGCCCTGTTAATTCAGTTTGTTGTTCAACTGGCATAATTATTCCGCCATCATGGTTTTAATGACTTTCGCGATTTCCTGTGGATTATCATCCGCCAGTTTTCGGATATGATCTATGAGTTTAGGCTCTTGCGCTACTTTAGGAATAATCTCGGCCGCCTTGCGTTTGATTTCGGCTTGAGCCTCGAGAAACCTCCGGTGAGCGATTCGCCTTTCATTCCAATTGTTATACGATTTTCGCAGTTTCAGCAGTATGAATATTACAATAACCAACCCAATTATTTTATATACGATATTCAGCCAATATTTAACCGCGATATCGCGTTTCACCTGTTGTTCTGCCTCCCAATCATCCTTCATGGTTTCAAAAGGCAGATTAGCAACTTCGATGATATCGCCGCGTTGTTCGGTGAATCCGACCGCGCCGCGTACCAGGGCCAGCAGCTTGTCGAGGTCCTCTTGCTGACGGGGGGCGTACTCGCGAGTCATTTTGCCATCGGCTCCCTTGACCATAGAATAGGTGCCATCGACCGATACCGACACTCTTAACTGTTTGATATTTCCCACCTGGCTGACCAGGTGTTCCATCTTCTTTGTTACTTCATAATTTTTAACGGTGGTTTTCTTTGCCCCGGATGAGTCTTTTTTCTTGTTCGGGTCGTTTGTATCGGATGCAGATTGATTTTCCTCGGTGATTTCCTCCGAACGGACAACGACGCTATCCGGATTATATGACTCGCTGGTCTTTTCGACTTGATCGAAATTTAAATCGGCGCTTACTCGTACGATTGACCGATTAGGACCCATAACGCCATCAAGCATCGATTGGGCTTTGTCCTGAAGATAGGCCTCGATATTCTTTTTAACATCAAGCTGGCTTGAAGACAGTTGCGCCAGTTGATCGGTTTGTCGCGGAGCGGAAAGCAATCTACCGGAGGCATCAAGAATCGTTACGTTTTCGGCGGGCAATCCTTCGACTGAAGACGACACCAAATACGCGATGCCTTCGATTTGTCTCTGCGATAACGGCATTGCCCGATTCAGGTATAAAACCACCGAGGCGGTTGGTTGTTTTTCGTCTTCCTTAAACAACCGCTGTTCGGGTATTACCAGGTGAACTCTGGCCGATTCGACTTCTTTCAAACTGGAGATGGTTTTCGTAAGTTCACCCTCCAGGGCCCGACGATAATTTACTTTCTGAAGGAAATCAGTCATCCCCAGATTCGTTTGGTCAAATATTTCGTACCCCACGACGCCGCTCTTCGGATATCCTTGGGCGGCTAAATTCAATCTGATATCGTTTATTTTATTAGACGGTACCAAAATTTCGGTTCCGCCCTCTGAAATTCTGTAAGAAATTTTCGAACTGCGCAGCTGATCGATAATTTGGCCAGCTTCCTGAGAATCCAGATTGCGATACAACACGGAGTAGGTGGCTTTAGTAATCTGGCCAAAAATCACGAATCCCAGAACTATCGTGAGGGCAGTCAGCGCAATAAAAGATATTCTTTTTCCGGAAGTCAGGCTCTGCCACCAGGGCATCACGCTCGATTTGAATTTGTCGATTAAATCATTAAACATAAATTATACCTGCAATCGCATTAATTCTTGATATGCATCGATTAATTTATTGCGAATTTCCATAACCAGGTCCAACGCGATTCCTGCTTCCTCCGCGGCAACCATCACCTCATGAATATCGGTAACTTCACCTAAGGCGAATTTTTCGGCGAGGTCTTGCGCCTGGGTTTGAAGATCGTTCGTGTTGTTCACCATTTCTTTAAAAATCTGTGGAAAGGTGAGTTTTTCTTCTGATGAATCAATTTTATCGGCGGCTTTGGCCAGCGCCGAAAAATCAGGCGCGACCTGTTGCGCGTAACCCGGCAAAATCCTAGTCATGGCTTATACCAGAATATCGATTATTTGTCCCGGACGATCATCTTCAGGTTCTATCGGAGCATTGCTTGCCAATTCTTTAAGGTCAAACTTGCCGAACAATTTCGTTAATTGGGTTGTTTCGGCATCCGACAGAAGCGAGGCGAAATTTTGGGCCGGGGTTTCCGATTTTTTTACATTCTGGGTTGACGGCCTCGGTTTAACCGAATCGGTTTTACCGACAAGAGCCCTGCCGGGTTGGCCATTGCTTGTATAAATTCCGGTTGGATCAATTCTCATTTACTACTCCTTGATTCCAATTATATATCGAGAGAATTCATTGCCATCTCTTTGGCCGATTGAATTACCGCCACATCGGCCTCATACGCGCGGGAGGTTACCATCATATCAACCATCTCCGCGATAATATCGATATCAGGCATTTCCACATAGCCATTTTCATCGGCATCGGGATGGGTGGGATCGTAAACCAATTTATAAGCGTCCGGCTCGATAACGGTTTCGTTGGCTTCGACCAAGTTTACCGCGTTTTCCTTTGTGGAACTGTTCGCGGTATTAGGAAGGTGTTTTATATTTGTTCGAGCAAGGGCAGTCACCGAATTATCAAGTATGTCTACAAACCGGCGATTGTCATCATTAGCCTCAAAAGTGACTTTACGCCGTTTATAAGGCGTGCCTTCGGGTGTTTTGGTGGTTTCGGAGTTGGCGATATTTTGCGAAACCGCGTTAAGTTTGGTGCGCTGAGCCGATAATCCGGCGGCGCCGATATCGATTATACTGAATAATCCGCTCATAATTAACTCCTACCTCTAATTACATTTTTCAAAGCAGTAAATTTCTGCATCGCCATCTTGGCGCCAAAAGTGAATAAGATTTGGTTTTCGGCCAGAGAGCCCATCTCTTTATCAATATCGACATTGTTAACGCCCGAGGCATTACTTTCAGATTCATCAACGATAACCTTTAGACTCTGCGGTTTGTTAACCGATGGAATATGCGCCGGATTTGTTACCTGAATCGGCACTCTTTCTTTATGAAGGGCTTTTTGCATTTCCTTTTTAAAATCAAGCGATTGACTTTGGAAACCCGGAGTTGAAACGTTAGCCACATTATTGGCAGTCAACTTTTGAGAAGCCGCCGCCACATGAAGCAGTTTTTTAAACAACGGGATTCCCGATTTTTCGATTACTTGTTTTTGAATAATCATACTTTTTCCCGAACTACATTCTAAGCAAGCGGCATGCCAATCGAAGGCGACGGCAAAAAACTCCGTAACATGCTATGATATAAGAGCTTAATTTAAACAACTGAAACGAGGAGAGTATTTGAATGATAGGTATCTGGGAAATTTATTCCGAGTAACCAAGAAAATATTGGCTATCGTTGATAAAATCTGATTTAGATGACTGCTCGATTTATTGTATTGGCTGTTGAGGACTACCCGCGTTTGATGTCGAATCGAAATATGGTGTTGGACTATCGCCGGAAAGATTACTCGGCTCATTCAAACCGTCTTCGGGCATAAGCACGACGATATCAACCCGTCGATTTTTATTTCGGCCTTCAATTGTACTGTTGGTTGCTATAGGGCGGAATTCGGCATAACCCAATGCCGATATTCTATCCGGTGGAAAATTATGTTTTTCGACAAGATATCTCAAACAATTGGTAGCGCGAGCGGTCGATAGCTCCCAGTTGGATGGAAATTTTGGCGTATTGATAGGTAAATTATCGGTATGGCCCTCAATTCTGGTCTGATTGCTGATTTTTAAAAGCTCGATAGCCAGTAAATCGAATATTTGCATCGCCTGCGGTTTTAAATCGGCTTTGCCCGGGTCAAAAAAAGCCGATTCACTGATATGAATTACCAATCCGCGTTTCTGCAGATGAGTGCTGATATCGAGATCCATTTTCATT
>CAZTNJ010000006.1:33378-39442 GCA_964614835.1 uncultured Ignavibacteria bacterium
TTTGGCGATATTATCGATATTTTGCTTTAAAACTAATAAATCGCCTTTAGGGTCGCGATGCCTGATTTTGCCATCGCTATAACTGTTACCCCAACCGGCTTCCTGATGACGATCTCTGCCATCGAGCACAAGATTTAACGCCCGCGATACGCTTTTAAATTTGTTGAGGTCTACCTGTGATATCGAATACATGATGATAAAAAACGCAAGCAATAGTGTTATTAAATCGGAATATGTTAAAAGCCAGCGCTCGAGGTTTTCGTGTTCTTCCTCATGATCTTTGTTGCGTTTGGTTAACATCCGCGTCCCCGTCTAATCTGGTTTTCGCTGGTCGGGGTTTATAAATGAAAGAAGCTTATTCTTAATGATTCGAGGATTTTCTCCTGACTGAAGCGAAATCATTCCTTCAAGAATCAATTCAAGCCGCTTGGATTCTTCCTGATGGCGATAACGTAACTTATCGCCGATGGGAAGGTAACATAAATTGGCCATGGCGATTCCCCAGAGCGTAGCTATAAATGCGCCCGCTATCGCTCCGGCAATCTTACTGGCTTCTTCCACGCGCGACAAAGCATGAATCAATCCAAGAACCGTCCCGATAATACCAAGAGTTGGCGAAAAACCGCCGAGCTTTTGGAAAAAGGTTATACCGGTTTTATGGCGTTCCCCAATATAGGCGATTTCAGTTTCAAGAATGTTGCGCAACTGGGTGACTTCCGTGCCGTCAATAACCAATTGAACAGCTTTATGAAAAAACGGATTCTTTATTTGGTCCAGATACCGTTCCAAACCAAGAATCCCCTCGCGCCGGGCTTTTTCGGCAAGACCAACTATTTGATCAATCAAATCCAAAGTCTGCACCGATTTCCCTGTAAACGCGACCTTTAGAAGCGATGGAATATTTTTTAGCGTATTTATCGAGGTGGTTACGGTTGCCGCGCCAAACGTCCCGAAAATCACAAGAATCATGGCCGGTCCTTGAAATAACGCCGTTATTTTACCGCCCTCCATGAGGAATGAAATGATTATGGCGCCGATTCCGACTATCAAACCGCCGAGTGTAGCAATATCCATATAATCTCCTATAATCTTATCGGCTATAAGCGATACAACTTGAATGATTAAGGCAATAACGAAACGATGCAAACCCAATTCAAGACAATGGGATAGGTAAGCTCGCGAAGCGAGAAAGATGGCCGGAATCACTAATTAATGAAAGATTGACAATTAAACTAAGTTAATGAACTCTACTTGTGAACGGTTGCCCCTTATCCTGGCAAATCACGATCTTCATCACTAAGACTATATGATAGGGCCGCCTCCGCATGAATTTTCGTGGTGTTAAAAAATGGGATACCGAATTCATCTTTTTTTAATATTAGCGGCAAATCTGTACATCCTAGAATTACACCCTGAATATTATCCTGCTCGATCATCTTCTCGATAATCGAAAGCAATCGATTTTTGGTATCTTTGACCGTTCTGCCAAATTGAAGTTCAGTCATCAATTTGTTATGAATATATTCCTGCGCGCGTTTTCCGGGAGTTACAATCGTGATCCCGCCTCTGCCAAAAATTTTTGGATAAAAGTCGAGAGTCATGGTTGTCTTTGTGCCCATTAGACCGACAATATCCAAACCCTGATGTTCCACAACCCGAAATGTTTCTTCTACGATACTAAGCATGGGAATGGGCGATTTGGCTCGAATTCTATCATATACGGCATGGGGCGTATTGGCGGCGATAATCGCCAGATCAGCGCCGCTTCTGGCTAAAGAATGAATCGCGCTGACAATTACCGTTACCAATAAATCCCATTTGCCATATTCGACCAAATCAATCATGTCTTTGATATTCAGGCTATATATTATCAGCTCGGGAGAACCTTCATCGCGCTTTTTTTTGCGATAAAGTTCGATGATTGTACGATAATACTCAATGGATGATTCCGGACCGAGACCGCCCACGATTCCAATTTTGCGCATATTAAATTCCTTTCAAAAATTCTACTGCAATATAGGGGTATGCGATAATAGTTGCAAGGGGAAGCTGAAATATTATTTTTGCGTTTCGCGATTCAGAATAATTAATGGCGCTTCAGCGGGGCAGCCTAAGCGGAATGGAAACCAATGCCCAACGCCGCAGGTCGTATAAAGCTGCCCACCGCTCTCATGTAAATATTTACCCCACAGGTACTTATATGACAACAGCGGCTCAAATACCGACCTTCCCGCGAATCCGATTTGACCGCCGTGCGTATGGCCCGATAGTGTCAGGTTGAAGCCTGAATTTGAGGCGATATCGAAAGCTTCCGGGCGATGGCTCATTAAAATCGAAAAAGAACCGGGGGATTTATCTTTGATTGCTTTGGCGACAGCCGATTTGAAGAATTCGGCGCTATCTCTTCTTAAAAAACGAGGATCATCGGCGCCTCCGATAAACAACTTTGAGTTTCCCACTGATAAGGTTAATCCGTCATTCACTATCAGAGGAATCGGGCCGGTATCATAAATTTCGCGTACCCGGGCTATACCCCGATAATATTCATGATTTCCAAGTGAGGAATAAATGCCATATTTGGACTTAACTTGGGCGATCTGTCGCAATGTGTCGGGAAGGACATTCAAATCATCCGCCAAATCGCCAGTCATTAAAATCAGGTCGGGATTAGAGTCGCTAGCGTCCTGCAATAACCTCTCTATTTCCGGCAATCCCAGATACAATCCCAGATGGCAATCTGAAATTTGCAGAATGCGAAATCCGCTTAAATCGAGCGGCAACTCGGGAAATGTCATATTAACGATCGGAATTTTAGTTGAAGCGAACGACTGGCCAAAACCGCCCACGCCCGATATAATCGTAATCGATGGTACAGCGGCGGCCGTAGTTTTTAAAAAAAGCCTTTTGCTACGGTCAATACGCCTGTTTGAATTAAGGCGTGTTCTTGAAGTGACTTTACCAATCAGCCAATTTACGCCATGTATTATCCCCGAAACCGGCAATGATAAAGTCAAGGCGATTAGCAAGATAAGAGTTAAGGCCGTTGTCGTAGCCCCAAATGCCAATAATAGCCATATTCCATAGGCTGTTCCCACCGCCCAACAAACAATGGCAATTGCGCCCAATACCATTGTCAGAACAATGCCCAGTTTAACCCATCGGTAATGCCACCAGGGGGGATTGAATACTTTTAAAAATATAATTACCGCTCCGCCCAGTATCCCGATAAAGGTCAGGCCAAAAATAATTGGAAAAAACTCCGACATATGACCTCAAGATATGGTAACAATAAACAGACCGAATTGCAAGGTATCGCTTTGATATGAAGATACCCATGCTAATCTAAAACAAACCCCAATTCATAATGAAACTTTTCCTGTTTGTTTGCAAAACAAGATATCAAGGCCGGGAAATAGCCAAAAAATCGTTAAAAAAATGTAAAAATTCTTGCATTATGGATTAAATTTTTGTAAAGGTTTACCGAAAAATATGTCGATTCCCTCAATAATGAATAGAGGAGTCGATAACGTTAATTGGCAGGAGCGGAGGGTCAAATGTTTTGCGCATATTGCGATGAAATGATCACGGGCAAATCTTTCATTTACGATGGCGAAGAGTATTGTTCGAGGGAATGCCTTGAACATGCCAAAGCCGAGGCCAACGAGGATCTCGATGATGATATCATCGAGGAAACCGGAGAGGAATGGGAAGAAGAAGAAACGGAAGAAGACGAATATTAAACCCTATATTTCACCGCTCCTCTGGTTCGATACTTCTTACGAAGGCCATCTGGAAATATCTTTACTATAAATATAGCTTTTTTATATGCAGGATAATTTTACCACCACTTGGTTTTAATCAAGCACCTCTTGACTATCGTAGCCGCAATTGCTATTATTTCAAATCGATAAGTCGAATATTGATTACGGAATAAAAGAAAAAACGGAGCAGAACTTGAAAAGCGCATTAAGAAATTTTGGATGGCTGGCCATTTTGATAGGCGCCGTCATGTTTGCCGCATCAATGCTTACAGGATGTGGATCAGCAAAAAAGGATGGCGATAGACGGACCAAATATGCCATTGATGAATCTTTATTAGGGGCAAGTTATGAAGTCCCCACGACCGCCAAATCGGTGAGGTTACCGAAAACATTTATCCCCCTGGCAGATTCGGAATTAGTCGCAGCCAAAGAATATGTCCGTCAGCAAATCGGCGAAGGAGTAGGCATGTCGCTTCAGCAGATCTACCATGAGGATTCATCCCAATCGACGATTTGGATATACTCTCTTGACGGTCTGAATACTTCCACCGATACGGCGGCTTTTATCAATTATTACCATCAGGGGCTTTTAGGCGCATTCGGTGCTTCAAATATTAAAATCAACAATTACAAAGTGAGCGACATTCTGGTAAAAGAATTTATCGTTACGGCCACTGAACATGCTTTCATGAAAATGTATCTGATCTGCATGTCAGCGAGCAATAACGGCCTTATTTTAGAATATAACACGCCTATTAATAAATACGATACCTTTAAAAAGGCTTTCGAATCATCGATAGCCTCGCTTAAAACAGTCGGCTAAACTGCCATAATAAGGGCGGTCGTGATAATCGCCCTTATTTGCCTTAATTCGTAATAATATTTAAGGAACATAACATTCTAATGTCGTATTAGGCGATTATAGCGAATATCCAAGATGTTTATCCGGTAATGAAACATTAGTTATTTTCGGGAATTCTGATATCGAGGAAAACACTAGAATCATCCACCGTGGTAATCTCATAGGGAATTTTAAATCGATTCATTATTATTTTAAAATCGTCCCGGCCATATGTTGTGCCGCTGAATCCATCCGTTGAAACAATTGTACCATTTTTTGTTTTATCCCAATCGATTTTGCCAATAAGCCCGGCTTCTGATTGAAGGCGGAACCATTCCAGACGATCCTTCCAAACATCCGAAGCATAACTGGAGATCAAAACGTGGCCGCCGGGTTTCGTGACTCTAATACTTTCGGAAAATAGAATTTCCGGTGGAATATGAAAAGCCGAGATACCATTCTGAATACATATTGTTAAGTCAAAAGCCGCGGGCTTGAACGCCAGCCGCGCGGCATCCATAGAAAGATATATTATATTCGAAATGCCCGACAAAAATTCTTTGGCCGCCCAAATGCTCCCTATCGAGGAATCAATGCCGACAAGAGACCTGGCTTTGATGGCGAGTTCTCGCAATACTCTGCCGTAGCCACAACCAAGTTCTAATACAATATCGCTGGAATTGATGTGGCTCGATACAAAATCGATCTCCGCTTTCAAGTATTGCTTAATTCTCGGCGGCGCCAAATCATAGGCTTGCTTAAGGCGATAAGCCGAAAGGTTTTTAGAATAATAATCGAACATGATATTATAATATGCTAGAGAAGCACTTGATGTCAATCATAGCTCAAATTAGCTAAGATTTTTTCCCGACCATTATTAACCGCTCCGATTTTAATCCGTAGCTTTCCCCTTTCAGATTTCCATATAATTCGATATTTACGAATCCTACCGATTCCAGCCTATCTTTCAATTCCTGGCCGGAATAAACATTCTGTGAGAAGGCGTATTTTTTGGTTTTATTCTTTTTAACCAAAATCCATTCATTTTTCGTCCTCGTCCAGTTACCGAGCACTTCACATTTGCGGATTAGCATCGCGCCGTCCGGTTCGACATCCACCGCCGAATTAACGAATATTTTCGCCAGATACTCTTTACCCATAACATCTATACATCATACACCACTTCATTATTATATTAAGATTCATTGGCCATCCTTTTTGAAGTTACTTCAGAAGAAGCATTCGGCGAGCAGAAATTTGTTTATCGGCTTTCAGACGACAATAATAATTTTAACGCGGCAATAGCGCCATTTTAAAATAGTTTTATACACTTATAATAATAAATATGATGGGGATGTCAAATGGTTAATATCGCAAGAATCATTAACGGTTAGGTGAGATCAATGATTCAGGACTTTCCCCGTAATTTTGGATTAATTTCATAGAACCCGAATGTATTCAA
>CAZTNJ010000007.1:0-38951 GCA_964614835.1 uncultured Ignavibacteria bacterium
CTTATTCAAACCTTCAACAATAACGTCGCGACGGCGATGGAATTCGGCCACCATCTTGTTGACCTCGGATTGATCATCGCGGAGGGCTTTTATGCCGGCTATCTGCGTAAAACTGGCAGTACAGGAATTGCAATTGGTCTGTAATTTAGCAACCTGGACAGCAAGATCTTCAGGCATAACGCCATAACCCAAGCGCCAACCGGTCATGGCATAGGTTTTTGAATAGCCATCCAGGATAATGGTTCTTTCGAGCATGCCGGGTTCGGCCGAAATCGAATGATGCTGGCCTTTGTATATAATTCGGCTATAGATTTCATCGGCAAGAATGTAAATATCGTTTTTAACGGCAATCCGGGCGATTTCCTCAAGGTCTTTTTTTGTTAGGACTGATCCTGTCGGATTTTGCGGCGAATTGATGATTATCAGCCTAGTTTTGGGAGTGACCATGGAAATAAGCTCGTCTACATCGAGGCGGAACTGTTTCTCTTCCCGAAGCATAATTGGCCTGGGCGTGGCGCCAATGAAATTAATAACGGATTCATAAATCGGGAATCCGGGATTGGGATAGATTACTTCTTCCCCTTCGTTGACCAGGGCCAAAATCACGAAAAACATAACCGGTTTGCCGCCCGGCGTTACGACAACGTTTTGGGGTCCGACTTTGATACCGCGGGATTTTGAGATATCATCAGCGATGGTCTGGCGAAGTTCCGGCAGCCCCGCGGATGGTCCGTAGTGAGTCCAATGATTATTAAGCGCCGAAATTGCCTCATCAATAATATTGCGAGGAGTATCAAAATCGGGTTCGCCGATTTCCAGGTGAATAACCTCCATCCCCTTTTTTTCCAGCTCTTTTGCCTTGGCCAGAACAACGAACGCCGTTTCTGTTCCCAATCGCGACATCCTATTGGCAAGTTTCATACAATCCTCTCATTCTTACATTGAAAAGGTGCAATCGGCGATTTATAAAATCTGCCGCAACTTATTTTGTGAAAAAGATAACATTCGAAGTAAAAATATCAGGCCGCATTTTTAAAGTCAATATCAAAAATCCGCCGGCCTCTGAATCGATGGGATTGGCGATTATTGAGCGGTGTCTGGTTCAACCGATGGCGATTTCAAATGAGCATATGCCCCAACCGTCAATATTAACGATAGCACAACATGTGCCCAGGCCAGGGGAACCATAGATGCAGGAGTCCCGGCAAAGAAAATGCCACCAAGATAGACTGCTACTCCCAACAAGCCCATGCCTAACAGAGTTATTACTTTCCAACGAGCCCCCTTGGAAAGATAGACGCTCATATAAATCATATAGCCAAGCCCCAAAATAAATGGAAATTGAGATTTGATTTCGACCCCTATTGTACAGATATTTACGGCTAAAAATAGCAAGACAAAGCTATTAAAACCAATCCAGAATTTTTGATTAAGCCAGCTCATTAGTACTCCTATTTTAAAAAATCCCTTTGTTAAAGTATACGTAAAACGGCCGCAAATTGTTTGTCAACGTTAAGATTCAATACTTTCGGCTTGTTACATAATGGGCTGTAGTTGCACCTTTTTAAGTAGATTCGTGAACCCGGCGGTTTTCGCGGCCAAAAGGCCAATATCGCCATTATTAGTTATCACGAAATCGGCCAAAGCTTTTTTGTCTTTTTGCGGTAACTGCGCACCTATTCTTTTTATCGCCTGTGAACGGGTTAGGCCGCTTTTAATCAGCCTTTTTAGCCTGATTTCGCGAGAGGCATCGACGACTACAAGGATATCGAACCAATCAGCAATTCCCCATTCGTAAATCAATGCGGCATCGACCGCAATTATCTTTTTACCCACTTTCGCGGCTTTATTCAGTTCGCTTTTTAAAATCCTTAGAAGAACCGGATGCACAAGTGCGTTAAATTCCGCCAGCAATCCGGGGTTGGCAAATACAGAATCGCCTATCATTTTACGATTTGGCCTGCCTTTTGAATCAAAAGCCGATTCGCCAAACAATGCCCTGATTCCTCGGCGAACTTTGGCGTTAGAATCCAGTATTTGATGGCCGATTTTATCGGCAGATATAATCTGAACGCCGCGGCGGGCCATAATTATAGCCGCTTCAGTTTTGCCGACTCCCGGGCCTCCCGTCAGGCCGATTAAAATCCGTTTAGCAGTTCGCTTTTTCACAACTAATGGGCCTCCAGCCAGTTTTTTCCCTCGCTGATATCGACGCGAATAGGGACATTCAGAGTCAATGCTGATTCCATTTCATGCTTTACCATATCTCGCAAGAAATCTTTTTCGGTCAGGGCTTGTTCAAATACCAGTTCATCATGAACCTGAAGAATCATCTTCGATTGTTTACCGGACAGGTTATTAGAAATTTTTATCATAGCCATTTTTATCAAATCGGCCGCGGTTCCCTGGATCGGCGTGTTGATTGCGGTACGTTCAGCGAATTCGCGCGCCTGACGAGATTTGGCATTAATATCAGGAAGGTAACGACGGCGCTTGAGAAGCGTTTCAACATAACCATTTTCGCGGGCAAACGCCTTGATATCATCCATATATCTTTTTACGCCGGGGTATCTCTGAAAGTAGGCATCAATATAATCTTGAGATTCTTTTACCGATAACTCCGACTGCTGAGATAATCCATAGGCAGATACGCCGTAGATAATGGCAAAATTGGCGGTTTTGGCTGACCGCCTCATGGCATCGGTTACATCCTCGAGTTTAACGCCGAACACCTCGGCGGCAGTCCGTCTGTGAATATCCTCGCCCCTTTTAAATGATTCAATCAGGGCTTGGTCGCCGGCAAAATGCGCCATCAAGCGCAATTCAATTTGCGAATAGTCGGCGGAAAGAATATTGAATCCATTGTCGGCTATGAATGCCCTACGAATCTCCTTGCCTTCGTTAGTGCGAATAGGGATGTTTTGCAAATTGGGATCAGATGACGATAATCGCCCGGTGGCAGTTACTGTTTGGTTAAAACTTGTATGGACGCGACCGGTTTTTGGATTGACCATAGCCGGAAGCGCGTCGATGTAAGTCGACTTCAATTTCATAAGCTGACGGTAATCGAGAATTAGACGCGGCAACGGATGAATCAGGGACAACTTTTCGAGCACACCGACATCGGTGGATTTTTCGCCGCCTTTGGCGGTTCGCCTTCCAGCAGGCAACCGCAGTTTTTCAAATAAAATTTCGCGCAATTGCGTAGGCGAATTAATATTGAATTTTTGGCCGGCCTCGCGATAGATTTCCGTTTCGATATTGGCCATCCGCTGGCCGTAAATTTCGGATAATTGCCTGAGGAAATCGATATCAATGGAAACGCCGGTTCTTTCGATCTGTCCCAATACCGGCAGAAGCGGCATTTCGAGTTCGAAAAACAGATGATCGAGTTTTTGTTCTGCCAGCATCGGCAAAAACAGATTTTTCAGACGAAGCGAATAATCGGCATCCTCGGCAGAATAAAAGGTGGCTCTGTTAACCGACACCATCGAAAATGGCATTTGTTTGGAACCGCCGCCTATCAGTTCAGAGATTGGCTGCATCTTGTAATTAAAATACTCTTCTGCCAAAGTATTTAATCCATGCGATCTGCGACCGGGATTAATAACATAGGAGGCTATCATCGTGTCAAAATAAACCGGATCGATATTAATACCATAATTCGCGAAAACCTGACGATCATACTTCAGGTTGTGGCCAATAAACTTAACATTGCCATCGGCGAATTTTTTAAACCGCTCCATGGTTTGCTCGAGCGAAAGGTTGCGAGAGGTTTCCTCGTGCGCAAGCGGAACATAAAAGGCGCGGCCCTCCCGGCAAGCAAGCGATATTCCTACTATTTTTGCTTGAAGCGAATCAAGCGATGTTGTCTCGGTATCGATCGAACATTCGCCTTTAGCTGAAGCCTCCGCCAGAATATTATCAAGTTGCTCAAGCGATTCGACGGTCTGATAAGATATGGATTTATCGCTGAGCGTCGCCAATTCGAGATTGCCCTGATCGGGGCTGTATTTCGCGGCTAACGATTTAAATTCAAATCTTTTAAAAAGCTCGACCAAATAAGACGCGTCCGGTTTTTTAATAGCATATTGATTAATATCGAATTCAATTGGTACATCGCGTTCGATTGTTACCAATTTTCGCGAAAGCCAGGCCAATTCGGCGTTTTGCCTTAATGATTCGGCGATTTTTTTCTTGGTAATTTTGTCCGCCGAATCGAGTGTCGTTTTTAGGTCGCCGAATTGGTTAAGCAGCTCAACCGCCGTCTTCTCGCCAACACCTGGGATTCCGGGCACGTTATCGGAAGAATCCCCCATCAACGCCAGAAGATCAATCATCCTATCGGGCGGCACTCCGTAGAGCTGTTTAACCTCATCAGGACCGATCCATTCGAAAGTTTTCGGATTAATCACTTTCACATTGTTATCGATAAGCTGATAGAAATCCTTGTCGCCGGTGAGCATACCGACTTTATATCCTGATTGGGCAGCTTTGATTGCCATTGTCCCGATAATATCGTCAGCTTCATACCCTTCCTTCTCAAGACAAACGATATTGAAGCCTTTTACTACATCTTTTATCCAAGGTAGGGCGTCGGCCAGTTCAGGCGGCATTTTGGCGCGGGTGGATTTATATTCGGGGTAGATATCATGGCGAAAGGTCGGCGCTTTGGTATCGAACACGCAAACTATATGGGATGGCTTGATATGATCGAGGATTCTCTGAAGCGTCCCGGTGAACGCATAAACCGCGCTGGTATTTTCTCCGCGCGAATTAATCAGTGGATTACGAATAAGGGCGAAATGGGCGCGATAAGCGAGAGCCGACCCATCGATGAGTACGAATAGTTTATTGTCCGACACGATAAAGCCCATTGGTGAGGATATATTCTTCGACAGAAGCGGGTACCAGATATTTAATCGATTTCCCTTCTTTAACCTTATTTCGAATTGCGGTCGAGGATAGCTGTATTGAAGGCATGTCGAAATATCGTACGCGATTTACATAAGGGCCGCTTGGAGCGAAATCAGGGCGGCGGGCGGCGGCTACTTTACACAAAGCGAATATTTGTTCGGGGTTTTTCCAGGCGGCGATATCGATGACATTATCTGAACCTAAAAGCAAATATAGGCTGTCATTGGGATATTTTTCATGAAGCAGCGTTAAAGTATCGACCGTATAGGAAACACCTTCGCGAGTAAGTTCAATATCGGAAATGGAAAAGCGGGAATCATTGTTCAAAGCGAGCGCAAGCATTGTTTGGCGTATATTCCCGGCAGTACCGACTTTATTGATTTTATGGGGCTGAATTGAGGTTGGGATAAAGATTACATGATCGAGCCGAAGCGATTCAAGCGCGGATTGGGCTAGAATCAGATGACCGATATGGGGCGGGTCAAATGTACCGCCCAGGATTCCATATGTTTTCGAATTAATTGGCGACACTGGCGGTTTTTTTGTGAATTTGCTCAATTTTCTTGGCCGCTTTGCTTGCGAGAGGATGACTCGGAAAACCGGCCGCGAAAGCCTGAATCGTCTCTAAAGCTTTGTCATAATCTTTTTGGCCGTAATATGCTTCGCCGGTATAATAAATCGCCTGGACTGCCCAATCCGTGGATGGATATTCATCGCGGACCGTCCAGAAATAGGTAATAGCGGGACCATAATCGGCAAGTTTAAGGTAAAGCAATCCTGTCATAAACCTTTTCTGGGCCAGTTTATTTTCCAGTTCGCGGATACGGTTTCGCGCGTCTTCCGCTAAAGGCGAGCCGATAAAATTACCCAGAAATGTCTGAAACGCCTCAAGCGCTTCGTATGTCTCGGTCTGGTCAAGCTGATATTTAGGCGACATTTTATAATGGCACATCCCTATTTGATACTGGGCATCGTCGGCGAATTCCGATTGCGGGTAACTTTGCAACAGACGTTGAAATTCCCCGGCGGCGATGACATATTCTTTCTGGCCAAATAGACTCATTGAAAGGAAATACTGGGCCGTATCGATAATTGAATTGCCCGGATAGGTGTATATTAATTTTTCAAATTCCTGCTGGGCTTTACGATATTTGTGTTTATCGTAAAGCTGTTTGGCCAGATTGAATTGCTCGTTGACCGAAAGTACCGGACTCGGTTTATGAGCGCATCCCCACAGCCCCAACAATATCAATAACAGCGCGTACCTTTTCACCAAAACTCTCCTTGATTATCTACTGGCAAAAAATAAATAAATCAAACCGCCAACTGTAGCCGCCACGGCTAATGGTTCCACGAAACGACTTGCTCCCAGGCGCGGAATCTCGGGCGCCAATTGATTATACTTTGGGCTGGCCACAATGTTTGACTGGCCAGAAAGAATCTGATCGCTGGCGGCAATATTGCGAAATCCCGAGTAGTTGTATTTCCCTGATAAAATGACAGCTATTTGTCCGTTCAATGACCGTTTAATATAAGGTTTTTTCCAGAATCCCCTTGATTCGCCTTTTTGGTATGAAAAGTGTAAAGCAGATAACCGGACTTTGATAGTGACTATACTATCGCCCAAAGTTGATTGGGAGTTTTCCAATAAACAGCCGTTTTTTTGAAGAGCATCGATAACTCCGCCGGCAACAATTTCGTCGATTCCGGGTTCCGAACAAATCGTAAATGTACCGGTAGTAATATTGAGCGAATCAAAAAAAACAGACGCGGCGCGTTTAGAGGCCTCGGCGAGGAGCTGTTCATTAGATATCACGGATTGACAGAAGATAGACCCGGTCGCGGCCATAAGAAATACCGCGACCGATAAAAAAAACAGTCGACCGCTAATTAGCGGTTTCGCCATATTTATTTTTAAGCAACCGGTAATTGCTGACCACCTTGTTGTAAAACCCGGCGGGCGGCTCGGCATTGTAACGATTGTATTCCTCAATAGTCGATTCGCCCATGTTATACGCCATAACTCCCTGTTTAAGGCTTTTGAATTTAAAAATCAACTCAAATAAATAGGCGATTCCCAATTTTACATTGAGGGCCGGATTGTACAGATCAAATTCGTTCAACCTGGATATTCCCTGCCGACGGGCAACCGCATGGGCTGTCGATGGCAGAATTTGCATCAAGCCCTGGGCGCCAAAATCGGATACCTGATTTTTATTGAACGAACTTTCGGTCAAAATCAACGCCATGATTAAAAGCGGATCGAAAACATATTTCTGGCTTTCCTGATAAATAACATCCGCGAGTTGGGTAACCTCGCTGGCGGATAGCCCTTTCTGATGTTCTTCAATGGCGCCGATAATCCGCAGTTTGTCTTTCAATTTTTTAATCTCGGTTGCCTGCTGATCGAGCAATTGCTCGCGCTGGCGCGATGTTTCGGCAAGTTGTTTAATGTAGAGGAATTCGAGACCTGCCAGAACAATCAGCAATACGATAAACAGGCGTCCAAAAAACGTGCGAATCCGTTGAGCTGCTTTAGCGTTTTCAGGCATTTTAAAACACCCCCTGATCGATATCAGTGGTTAATACTTCGATAAGCATCCCCGGCTTTACATCCGGAACGACCGGCACATAATAATGGCCATCGATACCAGGCGCTTGCCGATAGGACCTCGCTTCGAAAACAGAAACATCCTCCGCCGACAACCCTTCTATCAACATTTTTTGTTTTTTGCCAATCATATTTCGCGCTCTTCTGGCCGAACATCGTTCGGCAATGTCGATCAGCATCTCGTATCTTTCTTTTGCCAATTCCGCGTCAACCTGTTGATTCATAAGGCTGGCCGCGGTATTTGGTTCCGGGCTATAACAAAACGCGCCGACGAAATCGAACTGGGTTTCTTCAACAAAATCCAGCAGCATTTTAAAATCGTCGTCGCTTTCACCCGGAAATCCGACCATCAGGGTCGTACGTAAAGATACATCATTATCAAATTTTCGCAAGAAATTTATTATGTGTTTTACAGATTTTGAGTCTGCATGGCGATTCATACTGTGCAAAATTCGGTCACTAATATGCTGGGTTGGTAAATCCAAGTAACGACACACCTTATCGACTGCGAATATTTTTGCCATTAAATTATCATTCAGATGCGCCGGATGGGCGTACATTATTCTTATCCATTCGATACCATCCACAAGCGAAATTTCCCTGCATAATCCGGCCAAATCGATATCCTTATTTAGATCGCTGCCATAGATAGCGCTATCCTGCGCCACAAGTATAATTTCCTTGACACCATAGTTCGCCAGCAATTCGACCTCGGCGATGATTTTATCGGGCGCATTGCTTCGGTACGACCCGCGGATATCGGGAATGGCGCAATAGCTACAACGGTTGTCGCAACCATCGGATATTTTCACGAATCCGTAAGCCGATTCGGGATTCACTCGCGCGACCTGCCCGGAATCCCAGCAGATATTTTTATGGCCCGATAGATATTCCAATAATTCTTGATGTTGTTTAAACGTAAAAGCCGCGTCAATTTCGGGAATATCTTTTTTTATGTCGCGCAATACCGGATAGCAGCCGGTGGCGATAATCTTGGCGCCGCGATTTTTTATTTCGGCCAGCTCGGTAATTTCGCCCTTTGATTCAATTCGGGCTTGATCTATAAAAGCGCAGGTATTGACAATGATGAAATCGGCTTTTGAAGCGTTTTCGGTTTCCTGAAAATGGTTATTATTAAGCGCCGCGCGCAAATGATCGCCATCAACCTGATTTTTGGGACAACCAAGGTTAAGGAAAAAATATTTCTTAATTCGCATTTTGAAATTTGGCTGTTGCTTTCGATTTAATCAAAAGCGGAAGGCTGGAGTTCAATTCGGCGGGGAGTCCCATTGTCGTTAGGTCAATCATACCCCGCATCTCGAATTCGCAGTTGTTTTCTAGAAGCCGCCCCTTTTTCTTGTCAAACCGGATATATCCCACGCCTGAAATATAGAGATTTTTATTTTGGGCAGAACTGCCCTCTAAAGTATAATCGATTTTCTCTACCGACCCCGCCGCTTTAGTATCTTTGCCGGCGGAAGTAAAGGTAAGCCTACATAAGACCTCGGTCGGGGCAACTCCGGCCATCTGAAGCGGGAGCTTTATGGTATCAACCCAGTTGCTTCCCTTTTCGATTGAGGTGCCCGGGAATTTAGGAAAAAGAAACTGCCAGAAGGCGATCATGCCGGAATTCTGCTGTCCGCCATCCGATGGAGTTGCCAGAATATTACCATCCGAGGCTATCGAAAAACGGTGTATAGCCCCGGGTTTTATTTCACCCCAATTGGAGCCATCACTTGTAGAAATGCTATCATTTTTAATCATAACCAAACTCACTTGACGAAACAGCGCTTTAATCGAGTTGACGCCAGATTTACTGACAGATTCGCGGGTTAAGTCGGCGGCGATATATGTATTTTGCGACAGATTAGTAATCTGAAGAATAGCGGCTATCACTCCCAGTTTGGTTAAATCGACCCGGCTATCGGCGGATAGCGTATATGATAGAGTATCCTTATCGGAAAAAGCATAACCTAATTGTTCGGCCGATACCGAAATCGTTAAAATGTAAATGACTATTACAGTTGAAAACTTCAGCTTGAGCATTTTTACTACCAATTATTAAGTTTTATTCGTCGAGATCGATCAGTTCAACGTCTTTGGGGAGCTTTTTGATGAATATATTATCCGGTATGGGCTTACCGAAAATCTCCTTGTCAAACACCAATTCGATTTCATTATCGTTAGCATCCAAATAACCGGCCAATTTCAAACTTCCGTCTTGTTTATAACGAAGGCATAGGCTATCGGGTTCCATGATTTCATCGATTGAAAGCATCACGATTTGGCGTTCAGCCGACGAGACCGAATAAATCTGGAAACGTGTCTGGGCGCTATCGATAAGGTCGAACGGATTAAAGAAATCGCCATTCAAGCTTTTTTGAATCTGTTTATCATCAGGTAAATATACCCAGGTAGTTTCGCCATCGGAATATATTTGCCTGTCGGGCATCCGAATAAATAATTTATTCGGCCTTTCGACATAAAATTCGACCGCCAGCGTTTCCGATTGTTCGAAAACCGGAGAATATGTAATTTGCCTAATTTTCCAATAAATCGAATCGTGGCCGCGATAGTGCTTTTTAATGAGCGAGGGCATGTCGGCAGCCAGCGTCTGGCAAGCCAACAGCAATATAATAACGGCGACGATCGCCATTGAACACTGATAATTAGAGTTCTTTCTGTTATTGCTCATCTTTTCCGGCTCTTTGGATAAGATATTGTTCATCGACTAACACCTCGCGAGCCTTGGAGCCATCATATGGCCCAACTACTCCGGCTTCCTCAAGCTGATCGATTAATCGGGCGGCTCTCTGATAGCCAATGCCCAACCGCCGCTGTAGAAGCGATACCGAACCTTGTTTATGGCGGATCACCAACTCGGCCGCTTCTTTGAAAAGGGCATCGCCAACCGGGTCATATTGCTGGCCGCCTTCAGCCCCCTCCTTAAAAGTACTTATACGTTTTGGCTCATATTCCTGTTCGCCGAGGAATTTGCAAATTCTCTGGGTTTCCTCGCCGGTAATCAGCGCGCCGTGACCGCGAATCGGTTCGGGGAAGGCAGGATTCATATAAAGTAAGTCGCCCTTGCCAAGAAGTTTTTCCGCGCCATTCATATCAAGAATTGTGCGCGAATCGACTTTAGTAGCGACCTGAAACGCGATGCGAGTGGAGAAGTTGGCTTTGATAAGGCCGGTAATCACATCCACTGATGGCCGTTGGGTAGCCAGTATCAGATGTATACCCACGGCACGAGCCATCTGAGCCAACCGGGTAATCAGCGTTTCGATACGGTTAGAACCGCTCATCATTAAATCAGCTAACTCATCGACGATGACTACGACATATGGCAAAGGTTCGTCGGCTACTTTATTGAAATCGGCGATATTGCGTACCGATACTTTGGCCAACCGACGATAGCGGTCTTCCATCTCGATTACCGCTTCACCCAAGGTTTTTTCGGCGTATTTGACATCCGTAACCACCGGTTTTTCTAAATGAGGCAAGTCGTTATATACTGATAGTTCGAGCATTTTAGGATCAACTAAAATAAAACGGACAATTTCCGGTGATAACCGATAAAGCAAGCTTGTAATAATGCTATTAAGACAAACTGATTTACCGCTGCCGGTTGCTCCGGCTATTAGAAGGTGCGGCATGCTGGCCAGGTCTACTACGAATGGGCCGCCGGATATCGTTTTGCCGATAGCTAAAGGCAGGATATATTTCGACTTTTGGAATTCATCGGAGGTAATGATTTCCTTAAGATAAACCGTCTGTCCGGCGCGATTTGGAATCTCAACGCCGACGGCCGATTTGCCGGGAATCGGCGCGATTATCCTGATGCGTTTTGCTTTCATAGCCAAAGCGAGATCATCGGCCAGGTTTACTATTTGAGCGATTTTGATTCCGGGAGCGGGCTTGAATTCGAAACGGGTGATAATCGGGCCGGGATAAATTTCCACATCGGCATTGGCCAATTCTATACCGAATGTCGCCAGGGTTGCTTTTAGCGCTTCGGCAGTAGCCTGCAATTCGCTTCGGCTGACAACCGGTTCGCTCGTGGATGGATCCATCAGCAAATCTATATCGGGGAATTTATAGCCGGTTTCACCGCCGGAGATAATTTTAATGGCCGGAGTTTTCTTCGGTCGCTTAATTAATGGTTCATCATCTGATTCAATGGCAGGTTCGGTCGAAATCTGTTCCGCGATAATCGGCAATGGCATCTGAACGGCATCAACCGGTTTTTCTTTTTTCTTATGAGCGAACAATCTTCGCCAGAAGGATTTTTTATCGGCTGGCTTGCTCGCGGCAGCTGGTTTTTTACGACGTTTCGGGCCTTTGCCCTTGAATAGACTATCTTTTAAGGCTATCACAATATTGACAAGCCCTCTTCCTATCAAACCGAATAACGATGGCACCGCCAAACTGAAACCGATAACAAGCAGCGAGATTATAATTGTATATGATCCGACAGAGCCCGTTAGTCCTCGGAGTAATTTGGCGCTATAATGGCCAACTGCCCCGCCAAGGCCGGGATGCTGGGACATAAATGGCGAATTTGCGCCTGGCAACGAAAACAGCACACCTATCAAGTAGAATGCGGCGCCGGCCACAACCAATCTGCGAAACACATCCCGCATATCGCTTAAGGCGAAAACGGTGACACCGACATATATCACCGCGATTGGAATCAGAAACGCGAGATATCCAAAAACACTCAATAACAGATAGGCGAGCACCAGGCCGAAAATGCCGCCCTTATTTTGAATCGGCGAAGTGAACAGTTTGTCAAAACCGCCATCGGCGAAAGCATTGCGAAGCAAAGCCGTATCATTGCTTAAGCTATGCGTAAACAAGCTGATAGCGATTAATACAGCGCAGGCGCAGAGAAGCAATCCTACTATTCGGCTTTTTCCATCTGATCCCATCATACAATCCTTAACGTCCGCGGAATTTTAATAGTAAGCGGCCACGCTGTCAACATCAAACAAAAATATAACGCGTTTGTAAATATTTATTTTTTCGACAAGGTCGGTCAATACAGCGAATTGGTCCGCAGAGAACCGCCGGTCTGTTCGACTTTGATATCGGGATGCATCTTGATGGCGATACGAACATAGTAACCGGCTCGCGGGCCAGTCGGGACCCAGGCGAATTCTCCCTGCCAGCAATGCAAATCGCGGGTGATACGCATGTCTTGTGAGCTAAATTCCTTGGCTGTAATATCGTACTGGAAATTATAGAGCACACGCCATCCGGCGGTGAGATTTATATCGAGAGCGGCCCGGAACCATCGGGTAAACGTTTTAGCGCCGAGACGGCGTGATTCACTGAACTGGTAGGATGAATTTATGCCGATTGAGAAAGTTTTAGCGCCGCTGGCAGAGATATCTTTCTTTTGCGAGAGCAGCGTTGCCAGAGTATCGGTTTCGGCGTCATCCTTTTTGTCGCCATGGCCGCCTATATAAAGCGTACGGTTAAAAGATAGCGACAGGGAGAAATTTTGCAGCCAGGGATTGAGCAAGCGGCGTTCGCCGGTTATTTCATCATAAAAGCCATGGGACATCGAACTGCTGATATTGATGATCTTGAGAGAATTGCAGGTTATTGACGTTCCCAGATCGCTCCAATTTTTCTTAATCCTCACGCTGTTTGGACCCCAAGCTTGCCTGATCGCTTCAAAATTGTAGCTGGCGCTTGAACTGACGCTGAATAAATCGTATTTGTTTTCTTTTTCGCCATGCAACGTTTTCATCTGGAATAAGTGGTTCAAAGAGAATCCCATCGATCGGACTTTGCTGGATTGCGAACCCACGCCGGTATATTTCGCGTAATCCAAATTCCGGACTGTTTTTGGCGAATAACTATAGCTAACGGATGGGGTCATGACATGGCGAAAGCCCGTAACATGCATTATGTTCGGGGCAACCGTACCGTAAAGGATTGTGCTCATCGCTACCGAAGCCGAACCGACTTCGCGACGGTAATAACCATCGGTGGAGACATGGGCGGTATCGAGGCCATGTTTCTGATCGATTTTATAAATCGTTTGAGTAATCGACAGGGATGGATTCACGGTTATAATACCCAGCAGTTTTTGCGGGGCTGAAAGCCCGGCCGCGGAATTCAATGTGTGATAATTGCGCCAATCCAGCAACGTGTCCGAACTGGCATCAACTTGCTTAAATTGATGGCGGCGATTCTGGAAGTCGGACCTAAACGAAAGGTAAATCGTGTTATACCAGTGCGACTCGGTTTGTTCTTCAGTGTCATCCCAGGGAAGAAGTCTTTTACTTTTGTCCTTTTTCGATTTGGCCGGAGGGAATATTGGCAAACTGTTGCGACTGTATGAAACCGATGGTAATAACTGGTTTTTATCGTCGGTATCGAGATTCCACGATTGAGTGGCGTTGGCGGAAAGCGAACCGGTTTTTAAGGTTTTCGAAAGGCTCGCGCTGGAAGTAATGGTCCTGTTCAATCTTTCCTGAAGATTATAGCTGTTATCGATGTTGTAATTTTTACTCGATTGAAAATTACCGCTGGCAGTCAACCGCATTGTTGGGGATAGCGTTTGATTATGACTGAACGCCGTCGACCAACCAATCGACCTGTTTTGCCTGTAGGTGCTGGTATTCCAGGTATTCTGCCTCGTGTATTGAGCTTTAACCGCACCGCTAAGTTTATAGCGGAGCGCGTAATTGAGGCCGCCTTTGAGCGTAACTTTACCATTCTCCTCGAGGTCAAACGAGCTTTGCGCGTCCCAATAATCGGAGGCGGCCCAGTAGTAGCCGAGGTTATGAATGAACCTCTCCCCTTTTTTATAGCTGCCAAAATCGAATGTCAGGAATCCCGAATGGCGGCCTTTGCGAATCGGAAACACGTAATATGGAAGCGCCATCACCGGCACCGGCCCGATAAACATCACGATAGGCTTGGCGATGATTTTATCGTTGTTTATCATTTTCATTTTGTGGCAATAGAAATGATAATGAGGAAATTTGTTTTCACAGGTGGTATATTCGCCGGATGTGACGAACATCACGTTATCGGAAACTTCGCGGAGGCTTTTACCTTTGTAGTAGGCGTTTTCAAATTCGGTCGTTCCAAGTTCGACCTTGCCTCTTTTAGTGGCAATATTATAGGTCATCCGTCGGCCATGAAGTTCCTGGCTGCCATCAAATAAAATCGGGGCATCTTCATAGACTTCGCCGGAATCGGTTTGTTCGGTTCGGCCTTCGGCAATCATGATTTCATCGCCGGTATTATACCTGATTTGGGCGGAGGTGAGTTTCATCTGTTGGTATTTTAGTTCGGCGGAGTTGGTCAATTCTATTAGATTATCGGAAACCTTATAATCGATTTGCCGGCTGCTGTAAAAAGTGGTTTCGGGGCTGGTCAGTCGATTGACCCCGGTCGAATCGAAACCGGCGGTTTTATCTTCAATATACTGCCCCCGGGCGCCGCCAATTATCAACACCCGATCGATTTTGGAATCATCGAAAAACAGGGTAATCGAATCGCCGCTGGCGACATTTTTCCCTTTGACAGTTGAATCGGCCACCGATGGCGTATAGTAACTGATGGCGTTGCGCCGCATGACCGCGTGTTCGGGCTTATCGGCCAAGAAAAATACCTCGAGTTCTTTGCCGGTTAGGATAGCCTCCGTGTATAAATCGCGAATCGTATCCTGATAGGTTCGGTAGGTGGCGCTGGCGTTGCCCTCGATAAGCATCCCGATAATGGCCCGTTTTTCAGTATGAAGCGTGATTTTGTCGCCAGTCAAAATATTCTTGTCTTGAGTTACCTTCGGTTCGCCGGTTTGAATTATCTTCCCGCCATTTTCCCGAAATTCGGCTATCTGGCAGGTTGACTTGATATTCTTACGGGTAATCGAAACGTTACGGCGGGCAAAACCGATCTTGGTGTTCATCAGGTAAATTATGCTATCGCCGATAATCGTGATCTTGGAAGAATCATCGCCAGGATTGATTTTAAGGATAGGCCGTTCGGTAGCCACGAACTTTGACGAGTCGTTGAAAAAATTGGCTTTATTACAGGTTAAAATCAGATTTTCAACCGTATCCCTGATAGTTACTCCTCCAGTTGCCTCGGCAGAACCGGTGCCGGAGTAATAGGTCAGATTTTGACAGGCCAACACGCTTGCCCCTTTGGTCATGGTGACCGAGCCGACAAATATGGCCAGGTTATCCCTATTGTACCAGATAGCGCGTTCGGATTTGAGATCGGTTTCGCCATACTTGAAATGGACGTTGCCGATAAGGTAGGTGACGATATCGGGTTCTTTCCCGGAGGTCTGAATTTTATCAGCATGAATTAAATCCAGCGGTTTATCGGAATTGCCTTGCGGGAGAGCAACCGCTGATGAAAGCGCGAAAAGCAGAGTAATCAAATATCGAAATGGCATCATAGTATTATACGCATGATTAATCGCCGATTTCATGGAATTCATATAATTAATTTCGGCAGTTTTTTCAAGTCTTATCAAGATATCAATAAAAAAGGCCGCCCGTTGTTCGGGCAGCCAAAGTTAAGCGTCAAGCCTTTTTATGTCGTGTCAGGTCAGGTCCGGCAGTCGCCGGACTACGACCTGACACAACATTAATGTCGCTTAGATTATCTTATTCTAAGCGGCGGCAAAGCTGTCGGGAAGAAATGGCAGAAACTCAAGGATGCGTTACCTTTGAAATAAGCCACCAACCGAGTGATATCGGAACCTCTGAATTCGCAGTTGCCGTTGACATCGCCGGCCACGTAGAGATACGTTCCGGTCGAATCCATGTAACAACTATCCGGCGGAGGCGTGCCCAGGCCCTTGAAATAGCGGACGCCGAATGTGACATCGCCGCCCAGCCGCTGGTTATCGCTGTTGATATCGCCGATCAGGTATTCGCATGGCGCGCCACTTTCTTTATACCATTTAATAGCCAGGCCATCGGTTAGGCGGTTGGCCGGGTTATCGTTGTTGCAGAGATAAGTGATACCGGACGGCAGCACATCGTATTCCAAACCGATTGTGGCATCTTCGCCGCGGCCGTTAGCAAGACCAGAGACGTGCTTGTATTGGTAAACTAAGGAGCCGTCTTCATAGAGGATTACTTCATATTCCAATGAATCTTGTCGGTTCGGGGTATCATCGCGGGATACTTTCCACTGGATAACGGTATAATCATTGGTAGGCATATCGAAATACTGCCACCATACGCCCTGGCCGATTTCATATTGAACTATCATCCAATCCCAGAATACCGGAGCCATAGGCGCGTGCGGTGTGGAAACATCGGGCAATGGACAATCGTTATCTCTCAACCAGACGTCCCTCATCCCGATATGCAGATTGCCGTGAGAATTAACATATGCCGAATCGTAATCAGTGCCGTAGAACGAGAATGTAAAACCAATCGGAATGCCGGCCATAAAGTAGTGCAGAGCGGGTTCAAGCTGGGTACCGGTAGAAGAAACATCAATCCAGTTATAGGTTGGGCCACCGGCGACGGTATTATCGATATAACGATAGCCGAAATCATCCGGGCCGCCTTCGCCCTGATGTTGATAAGCTGTGATATCGACTCTTAAAGTATCGTTGAGCGCGTTCATGTCGCCGGTGTTGGCGACAGTCGCCTGATAGGTGTAGATTCCAGCATTGGCAGGGGTAAACAGGGTTGTGAATGTCTGTTGGGCCGAATCCAATAATGTCAGGTTGATTCCAGTAAGGATCTGGTCGTAAACCAGCGTAGTACCGGAATAATATATTTTCAGGTTCAGGTCAAATGTCTGCGCCAGATAACCGACGTTGGCGGCGGTGACAATCGGATTGTAGCTTTCGCCGATTATCATATAATCAACGGGAACATTCAGCGAGGTGGCCGCGATATCGTCAGAGGGGATATTCCAAGTCAGGTTAACATTGAGCGCCACCGTACCGTTTTCGGCAAGGTTCACGTTAGCGACCGTTGTATCGCGGAAATTTATTTTCACGAAATGCAATGAATAGCGGCTGGGTTGTAATGTCAGGGAATAGATACCGTCAAAATCGGTAGTATCGGTTCCGCGCAAGGTTGCCAGGCTGTCGTAAGCGGTTACGATTACCCCTTCCTGGGCAACGATACCGGTTTGCTCATAGACAGTGCCGCTAATTGTTCCGGGAGCCACCAAACGCATATTCATGTTTAACGTGGTGGTATTGCCCTGGGTGATTACTAAATTCTCAACTGTAGTGTCATGATAAGCGTATTTAGAGAAACGAGCGGAGTAAGTTGCGGGAGGTAAGAAGAATGAATAGTAGCCTAATGGGCTGGTGTTGTCCGTTGCTACCACAATTTCATCTTCATCCAGTACTTCGACCAAAACATTGGAGATAATAGTTATCCCATCCTGCTCATAAACATGTCCGGAAAGTGAACCTGTTAAGCCCTGCAAGAAATTATCGTTACGGGAATAGGCCACCTCTTGATAGCTATTACTGCTGGAAGGATAGTTAGTAAAATAGGTTACATGAAGGGTATCGCCAGCTCCTACTACAATATCCGGAATGTATGATCTATCGTAGCGGCCACCATCATTGTAGGTAACCGGGTCTAATGCGGTAGTCCAGTTTTGGCCATTGTTCGAGGAGTAAAGGGCATAAAGCGCTCTTGTATCGGAGAGTCCGGGATATTCCTCATCGATTATTGCGATAACGTTATTACCGGAAGCCGCGGCAACATCGCAATGATAGAAATCGTACCCGGAACCCTCCCAGATTTTTCTGGTGTTCCATGTGGTTCCGCCATCGGTACTGCTTAGTGAATATACTGTATCAACAACACAAAATACGCTCTGGATCACGCCTGAGGAACTAATATCAATACGCGGATTGCCATAAGAAGTCGTGCCGAAAGACGCAGAAACCGGCCTGTCGGCTGTTTCGCTTGAGAAAGTTAAACCGCCATCAGTTGAAACACCATAGTTTATATTATAAGCGGCATCATTTTTTTCTTTCCAAACTACATGGATTTTATTATCCGGACCAACGGCTATATGAGCTTGAAATGCGCTTGAATCAGGATATGAGATGGCTCTTTCGGAAGCCCAGGTGATTCCATGATCAGTAGAGCGCGTGTAGAATACGTCAGCCTTATTTGTAACGGCGTTGGTTTGACTCCAACAAACGTGAAGATAATCGTTATTATCAACTGCTATTACGGGACGATTAGTGGTCGTGGTTGTGTTAGTATCGCTAATCGGATAAGTAAGATCCCCATGAATCCAGGTAGAACCGCCATCGGTGGAATACACAAGCATGATTTCAACTGAAGTATCGAAATCCGCTTGAGTGTATTTTTCGGGCCAAACAACGAAAATTCGATTTTGGCTGTCAACGCCAATATCAAGGCGCCTATCGCCGGAAATTCCGCCATTGTAGACGGAGACATTATCGAATGGGCTAATCTGGACATCACCAGACGACCCAGTCCAAGTATGCCCGCCATCGGTAGATGCCGAAAAGAATACCTCAAGGACAGAAATGGAAATACGTTGAACCCAGGCACAGTATAACTGCCCTTGCGGCCCCGCCGCCAGCGCTGGGGCATAAATAGCTGAGTTTCCCCCTTCGGCACTGATATACTGATCACCGGTCGATGACGACCAGGTGGCAAAGGCCGCGCCCGATAGCAGCAGCGCCAGCCCGAGGGTTAAAAGCAATAGCTTTTTCACGCTAAGACCTCCTTAAAGTTGTTTGAATAATTGGTTGTTAATTTGGTTTTAATTAAGTTCATTTCAAAATAATCAAACATAAAACGGCCTGCGCGGCTCCGCCCCGGTTTCGGAAAAAACATTGTCATAATTTCGCTACAATCACTTCGACCACTTCGCGAAGAATTACTCTCCAGAAGTAACTACAGTCAAGGACTCGAATCTGTTGCAGAAAATTCAAATAATCTGAATCTTTTTACACTTAAATGATAATATATATTGAGATTATGTCAAGGATGAAATAAATGGGCAAAAGGGGCGATTGCTAAATGATTATATCCAGAATTATTTTATTGATAGTCAATAAGTTACAAAAAAGCCCCGCCGTGATGGCGGGGCTTGATAGCAATCGCTATTATCTACAATTATTTCAACAAAGTCATCTTTTTTACAATGACATTCGATTCCGCTTTAAGACGATAAAAGTAAACCCCTGAACCGACCAAATCGCCGCTCTCGTTACGGCCGTCCCATAACAAACTATGAGAGCCGGCCTTCATATCGCCCGAATGGAGCGTTTTCAATTTGCGTCCGCCTAAATCATAGATATCGATTTGAGCCATGCCAGCACGCGACAATGAAAATGAGATTTCGGTATTGGCATTGAACGGATTGGGATAGTTCTGCTGGAGCGAAAAGCGAATCGGCAATTCAGTCTGCTGGCCGTTGTCTATACCCACAACACGGCGCCAGTACAGCGTGAAATCATCAAGGTATACTCCGTTTCTGGTAGTCGATGAATTGGTAGTCATCTTAAAACGCAAACGAACATCGCTGTTACCCAGAAACGGCGTTAAATTATAAGTCTGTGTGGTGAAATTCATGTTAGTACCGGTGAGGGCAAGTCCAACATTCGTCCATGAACTACCGTTATCGGTACTTGCTTGGAACTGAACTTTATCGTAATTGGATTGTAGCTCCCAACGGGCTTTGATACTGCAGGCAATCGAATCGATGCTGGTTAAATCAAGAGGGAAATAACTTTCGAGAATTGTCGTATCGTTATCGCGATAATCGCCGTAAGGGCTGTCGGTAACCGAGATATTTCCGGTGGCGGCTCGTTCGGCGGTAATCGCCCAACAGCCATTGACGCCGCTGGCTTTCCAGTAATACAAACCGTCTTCAAACGAATCGACGAAATTTGAGGCTACCGGCCTTACTCTGAAGTAGCGTTCAGGCGCGCCGAATGGATATGTGACCTCGATTCCGTTGATATCCATCGCCGTGATATAATATTCCAGTCCGCCGGTATCGGGAGTCGGTATGGCCGCGGAATAATCGAGATTGTTGGTTGTGGTCATTGCAGTCTGCGTGAATAATCCGCTGCCTGTTTCACGCGAATATACGAAACACATGGTTGGATTAATGCCAGCCCCACCGGAGATTCTGGCCGTAATCGGCACAGTCGGATATAGATCGAAAGTTATCAGAGGCCGATGGTCAATCACTATGTCGCCTTCCGGATGATAATACATCGCTCTGCCGATATCGATTATGCCATGGCCGTACGTATTGTTGGGGTTCTCGGCATTATTAGCCGTCATCATCATGGCCTCACGCAGCATCATCGGAGTCCAGTTGGGGTGAATCGAAAGCAAAACTGCCGCGGCGCCACCGCAAAGCGGAGTCGATAGAGATGTCCCCGATGCATTAGTAAATGCCTGCATATCGAATGGATCGGCGCAGGCAGTGCCTACCCCCCTGGCACAGATTTCCGGTTTGATTCGTCCATCAAAAGTAGGGCCTAAAGCCGAGAAATAGGCGATACTGCAATACTCATCGACAGCGCCGCAAGCGATTACCGAATCGCCATCAGCGGGAGCAATCAGTGAACCAGCGCCGAGATTGCCATCATTGCCCATGGCCGTTACAACCGCGATACCATTGAGCACGGCTAAATCGGCTGCCCGCGTCACGATCGTGCTGTCACCATTCATGTCTTCGTAGGTGTAGCTTTGGTCGGGCGGGGTGAAATCGTAACGATAACCCAGCGAGGCGGAGATAACATCGGCGCCAATCGAATCGGCCCATTCGGCGGCGGCGGCCCAGTTATCTTCCTCGACATGGCGTTCGCTGGAGATGTTTTCGGTTTTGGCCAGGATAAAATCAGCGCCGTAAGCGGGGCCGTATAATTGTCCGGAAGTCTGTCCGCCGAGCGCCGACCAGGTCAGTGTTCCATGGCGCGGTTGATCCGCTGTTTCCTGGGTAGTGTCTAAATCAGTATTGCTGTCATTAAATACAAAATCATGTTGGGCCAGCAAACGGCCATCGGAAATGGCCTGTTGAAAGGCCCGATGGGACAAGCGATAGCCGGTATCCATCATGCAAACCAGCACTCCTTGCCCTTTAAATCTGAGTTCATGCGCCACGGAGGCATTGATTTGCTCGATTTGAGCTTCAGAGGCGCCATAGTTCAAAGTGGATGTAGACATCGACGGGCTAGTGACTGGCGTAGATATGGAAATATCATCCGAACGAAGCGCGGCCGCTATTGGCCGGATACTTGCCACAAACGGCAGATGCGAAATTCGCGTAAGCTGCTGGGCATCGCATTCGATAGTCATAGCATTAAACCAGCGCAGGATTTTCCGTTGTTTAGCGCCAGTCGCCAACACCTGATTAATATAAGATGGCTCGACCGGGATATCGCGATAATCGATGGCGTTTTCAAGACCTCTTGCCTTAATTCGGCGGTTGAGAGAACGGGAAGTTAATCGGGATTTAGATTCAACCAAACGATTTTCATATTCAGCCAAGGTGGAAAAGCCTTTGTCGGTAAAAAATATCCAAACCCTCAAAACGTCATTAGAATTGACGTCATTGCTGATGGTTCGCTGAAGGTCAGCCTGTATTCTGGAATCATCTCGAGGAATTATAAATCGATCGGGGGATTCGAAAGCAAAAACAGCCGGTATTAAAATTAGTCCGGCTAAAATCATCGCGAGAGTATTTTTCATATCGCCTCCAAAACAAGCAGCCAAATTAACATATCGCCATCCATGAATTTACTATATTTTCCGGCGGAGGCAAACAAAATCGTTATAGCATCAAACTTCCACCGCGGCGGATGGTCTTATGATTCGGTTCTTTAACATCGAAATTGAGCTGTATGCTTGGTTTCTGGGGAGGCATATCATTTAGGCCGTAGCAGGCGGGATTTTCTCGCAATGGCACCCAGTTCACTTTAAAGGCGAATTTAGATTTATATTGCATTACGGCCCGATAGGCGGCTTTGAGTTTGTTGGTAATCTGGCCGCCTTTGGTCAAATGATAAGTTACTACGGATGAGTCTGTATAGATTTCTATAGTCTGATCCTGGAAGGCTTTCTTGTTAGTATCGATAAACTGAAGTAGTGAAAGAAGCGCAGCGTACTGGCAATCGTAGAGGTTGCCTATCCAGCGACTGCGGAAAACCACGCCCAGATCGGGAATCGCGAAACTGACCGTGCCCGGGGATTTTTTCATCGGGTCATCGCTCAATGTAATTCCATTAAAATAGCATCGCATAAACGCCTCCTCTCTTTCCACGATCCAATAAAGCAAAGACTATGCCCTATAATGAAGGTGTTGTGGTTACTAAATCGCCGTTTAGGGTTGCGGCAAGTTATTAAATCATAACAGGTAAGCCAGCCAAAACGGGGAAAAATCACGGAATGGGAATTGCCCTATAGATTTTATGCGCAATGATATGCAAATAATGCGATTACAAAACGATTTTTAATGGCCAACTAATTTATCCGGGCCGCTGGGTTTTACCATCAGTTGCTTTTCATTGGTAACGATGACCTTACCGGCGGCGCCTTTGACTTTGCGGACATAGCGGGCTTCCGTGTAAATCACCGGCACTTTGTTGGATGTTTTAGCTTTAGAATTGTATGCGGCTAATTCGGCGGCTCTTATAAGAAATTCCTTTGGTGGGATATCCCCTTTATTAGGGCGGCGCAAGACTACATGCGAACCGGCGGCCTGCCAGGCATGAAACCAGATATCATCTTTTTTGGCGAAAGAAAACGTCAACTCATCATTTGATTCGGCGGATTTGCCTATAAATACGCGCCAGCCATCGGCCAGATCAATTTGCCGAAAAGGAGGTTTGACGGCTTTTTTTTCGGGAAGCTTGGATTTTGAGCCATGAGGCAGAATCGAAATCGGCGGCGAATTTTGGTTTCGGATTAATTTCTCGAGTTTTTGTTGCTGAATAGTTAAGCGGCGTTTAAGTATTTCTATCGATGATTCCATCCGGCGGGCTTTATCAAAATACTGGGCGGCATTTTTTTCTGGTGTCAGTGAAGGGGTTAAGGGAATCTCGATAAATTCATCAAATCGCGAATAGGGATTGCCGCAACTGAATTTTTTCATCCCCTTTTTAATATTACCCAGATTAGCCAGGATCATTTCGCCATACCGACGATAGAGAGCGGCATTTTCGGTTTGAGCTAGTTCATCTTGAATCGCCTTCAATTTAGACTGGGCTTTTTTTACGGCAGCCTTAGGGTTTTCAGTGTAATGTAGTTTTCCTTCCGAACCAGATAAAAAACGGACATAATCGGAGATTGCGTCAAACAATGTATCTTTTTTTTCGCCCCGTAAACCTTCGACAAATGGCGGCCCGGCAATCGAAAAACCACAGAGATGACCGCTAGAATCGTTCAATAGATGTGGTTTTGGATTTTTAATCACATTCTCAAGAAGTATCGCCAGTACATCATTATTAATTAGATTGAATGGTAGTAAATTCAATTTCTCCACTTGCAGCGAGAAATCAGGCGGATAAACATTTTCGCGGATAGATTGGAGAATACTCCGATTGGGATTGTCGGGGAGTTTATATTTTTTGTCGATTTGCCTATTGGCCGCGCCCCGGTAAACTTCGCGGATAACGTCGGATTCATCGGTTAAGATAACATTACCATTGCCGTACAACTCAAAATAGAGATTATGCTTTTTGCGCAGGCCGAGTTTATTGAAAGCGATAATTTTCAGGCATATTATCCTGTCGTCATTTACCTGACCGATGCTCTCGATTTTTCCGCCTATCAAATTTCGAAAACGCAACGAGCCTTCTTCCGGAGCGGAATCGCGGAAAATATAAGGGTTCCCGGAAATAATTGCGAAAGCGAAATCGGCCTTATCGGTTTGAACTTTCAGACGTTGTCCTGTTAAAATAATCGAATTAATTACGCTATTTTTCAACCATTGGCCCAGTTCGATCGCCAAAATACTAATATCGAGCGCGGTTAACCTTTGTTTTTTCATATAGGTAAAAACTGCAAAAAAAAATGATATTGTCAAGAAGTTATTGACATCGTAACATTTATTTATAACTTGCAAGCAATTTGAGGTGAGTATGATTTCAAGCATGACCGGATTCGGTCGAGCCGAGAAAACTGAAAATGATATCAAACTGGTTGTCGAAATCTCCAGCGTCAACAACCGGTTCCTGGAATTCCAGATTCGTCTGCCGAAAAATTTGACCGAACTGGAACCGCGGGTTAAGCGATTGCTTTCGGCAAAATTAAGCCGCGGAAAAATCTATCTATCACTGACATATGACAACAGTATTTCCGAGGAAGGGCGGCTGTCGCTGGATTTCGAAAAAGCCGATTTGTATTATTCCCTGCTCAAGGATTTGAAAGCGCGTTATAATCTCGGCGGCGAGATTACCTTAGACCAATTTGTATTCCTGCCCGATTTGATTACAGCCCAAACAAATCAAACCGATCTCGATAAAATCTGGGCACTAATCGAACCGGTCTGCGAACAGGCGATAGATAACTTATGCAAAATGCGTATTGAGGAAGGCAACAGCCTCAGGGCCGATTTCGAAAATCGTTTAAATCTCATAGAAAATTCATTAGCACAAATAAAAGAGCGGTTCACCGCCAATTACGCGGTCTATTACGATAAATTTAAAAAACGTATCCAAGAATTACTGGCTGAAACGCCTCTGGATGAACAGCGATTGGCGACCGAAATCGCCCTGCTGGCCGACAAACTCGATATCACGGAAGAAACTATCCGGTTGGAATCGCACATACAGGGATTCCGGCAGGCGCTCGATTTAAAAGAAGCGATCGGGAAAAAGATGACGTTTATTCTTCAGGAAATGCATCGTGAAACAAACACGATTGGATCGAAATCAGCCGATTACAATATTTCGGCTCTGGTGATAAGCATTAAAGAAGAATTGGAAAAACTTCGAGAACAATCGCAGAATATCGAATAGCGGTTTTTCAATCATGCCGACAAGAAGTCCAGGAAAAGAATCTAGAGATAAAACGCGGGTTAAACCCGGACTCGCGGTCGTGATTTCATCGCCATCCGGTACCGGAAAAACCACGATATGTCACGCTTTAATCGACAAGAACGATGATTACGAGTTCTCTGTGTCGGCGACATCGCGGAAACGTCGTGGACAGGAAACCAACGGAATTGATTACTGGTTTTTAAGCCGGAATAAATTTTTGGAAAACAAGAAACGCGGCAAGTTTATAGAAACCACCAATTATCTTGGCGAGTTTTATGGAACGCCGAGGCAACCGCTTGAAAAAGCAATTGATAGCGGCCGGGTGATGTTACTTGATATCGATATTCGCGGTGGGTTGTCGATTAAAAAAGCGGTGCCGCACGCAGTGACGATCTTTATAGTGCCACCAAGCTATCCGGAATTGGAAAAACGATTGGTAAATCGTAAAACCGATAGTCCGGATACGCAAAGGAAAAGGTTGCAAGAAGCCTGGAATGAACTGGCTAAGTGGAATCGCTATGATTATGTAGTGATAAATGACAATCTGAAAAAAGCGGTGATGGAAGTTGAGATGATTATTGAGGCCGAAAGGAAAAAAACCTGCCGATTAGGCAAAGGAAAATTCTGGCCAAAATCACTAATCATCCCTTTAGGTTTAAATAAAAAGAGCCGATAGTTTTTTTTAGTTGGGAGAAACAGATGGATTTCGAAATCAGCAAGAAACTTGAGCAAAACAAGCAGAATAAATACGAATCGGTCATTATTGCCGCCAGAGTTGCCCGTAGGATTAACCAGGGACGTCTGGTCGCCGCGGAGCAATCGGGCGCCGAAGCGCCGATCAAGTATCCGATGAAAGTCACGACTGAAGCTCTGAAAGAATTAGCTGACGGCAAAGTTGAATATAAGTACCGCGAGGAAACTTCCGCAAACGACGAGCTCTTCTCCCAGTAATTTAACAATCGAGGTGAGGTTCAATTGAAGCTTCTTGTTGTCGAATCGCCGACCAAGACAAAAACGCTCAAAAAATTCCTGGATAAGGGGTTTGAGGTTGCCTCGACCGGCGGACATATTATCGATTTGCCAAAGTCGAAATTGGGAATCGACATAAAAAACGATTTTAAACCTCAATATGTGACTATTGAGGGAAAAAAGAAAATCATTTCCGATCTGAAAAAGCTTTCTGGTAAAGCCACAAAAATATATCTGGCCCCAGACCCGGATCGCGAAGGGGAAGCCATAGCTTTCCACGTGGCCAATTCTATTGGCGCCAACAAATCTAAAGTTATGCGGGTCACGTTCAACGAGATTACTAAAAAAGCGGTTCTGGATGGTATCAAAAATGCCGGCAAAATCGATATCGAAAAGGTCAACGCTCAGCAAGCTCGAAGGATTTTAGACCGTATAGTCGGCTACCAGATCTCCCCTATTCTGTGGAAAACCATAACCATGGGTTTATCGGCGGGAAGAGTTCAGTCGGTAGCGCTAAGGTTAATCTGCGAACGAGAAGAGGAAATCCTTGGTTTTGTAACCCGTGAATTCTGGCGGATAGACGGTGAATTTCAAACATCTAAGCAGGAAAAGTTAACAGCTCGTTTGATAAAAATGGATGGCGAAAAGGTAGAGCCGGAAAACGAGGCCAGCGCTAACGCTATCTGTAATGATATAAAGAAACAGAATTTCAAAGTCTCGTTAGTTAAGAAAGGCTCGGCCAAAAGACAATCGCCGCCGCCTTTTATTACCAGCAGCCTTCAGCAGGATGCTTTTACGAAGTTGGGCTATAACAACAAGAAGACGATGTTAATTGCTCAACAGCTTTATGAAGGTATCGAGGTTGGCGAAGAAGGCCAGGTTGGTCTTATCACCTATATGCGCACCGACTCGTTTCATATCGCCAACGAAGCCAAGGCCGAAACAGCCAAGTATATAACCAAAAATTTCGGTGAAGAATACCTTCCGAAATACGCCAAAAAATATAAAACGAAAAAAGCCGCCCAGGAAGCGCATGAGGCTATCCGGCCGACTTCGATAAACCGCGAACCCAATAAGATAAAAAGCTATCTCACCAAAGATCAACTAAGGTTATATCAACTAATCTGGGCCAGGTTCTTGGCATCCCAGATGGCAGACGCCGAATTCAAGACCAATACGGTCGAAATAGCCGGCGGGAAATATGTATTCAGGGCTTTCAAACAAGAATTATCGTTTGATGGTTTTATCAGAGTATATAATGGATCGGCCTCGGGCGAAGAAGATATCGAAAAAATACCCGTGCTTAAAGAAAACGACAAACTCTCTCTTCTTGAATTGAAAAAAGAACAGCATTTCACCCAGCCGCCGCCGCGATTCAATGCCGGCAGTTTAGTAAAAGAGCTGGAAGAAAAGGGTATCGGCAGGCCTTCGACCTATGCCCAGATTATCAGTACCCTGACTGACCGTAAATATGTAAATCAGGAACAGAAACGATTCAGCCCAACCGATTTGGGAAAGCTCGTGAATAAAATCCTGGTTGAGAATTTCCCCGATATATTCAACACCGAATTTACCGCCGAGATGGAAGATGAATTGGACAAAATCGAGGAAGGAAACGCTGACTGGATCGAGGTGCTCAAGGATTTCTACGAGCCATTCGCGGAAGATTTGAAAAAAGTCGACGCGATAACCAAGGAAATTAAAAAACAGACAGTCGAGCAAACCGACGAAATCTGCGACAAATGCGGTAAACCGATGGTAATCAAATACGGCCGCAACGGAAGATTTTTGGCCTGTAGCGGATACCCCGAATGTAAGAGTACAAAGCCGCTTAATGGAGAGGTCGAAAAGACGGACAAAAAGTGTCCGAAATGCGGTTCGCCGATGGAAATCCGTCGGGGACGGTTTGGCAGATTCCTGGCTTGTTCCCGCTACCCGGAATGTAAAACCACCGAAAGCGTTTCCACCAATGTCAAATGCCCCGAAAAAGACTGCGGCGGCGAAATTCTGGAAAGAACATCAAAACGCGGCCGCATATTTTATTCCTGTTCTCGTTATCCCAAATGCAAGTTCTCAAGCTGGTCGAAACCGGTCAGCACCCCATGCCCTGCCTGTGGCCATCCATATATGGTAGAGAAATCATCGCAGGCCAAGGGGCAATATTTATACTGCCCAAGCTGCAAACATAATCAGAGTGAAAAAGAACCGGAAACCGCCGAAGCGACTGCCAGATAATTAAAGAACCAACATTTAAATTCATGGCCGGGATCAAAATGATTTCGGCTTTTTTATATTTAAAATCTAATTATGAATTTGGATAAGGAGTCGGGATTCACCGAATTTGAAAGCGGGTTAGATATAATTCCTGATGAGTGACGAATCCCATTTTTTCATACAGTTTGATAGCTGGAGCGTTATCGCTCATCACGCAGAGAAAAACATTGTCGGTTGTCCCTTTAAGAGCATCGGCAACGGCCTTGGTACAGGCATAAGCCAGATTTAAGCGGCGGTGTTTGGGATGAGTCACGATATTGCCGATTTCGGCCGACCATTTCGTTGCGAAATGCACTCCGGCAATGCTTACCAATGTATCGCCATAAAAGATACCATAGCAAGGGCCATAAGTTAAAGTTTTTGGGGTCCATGCCATCGCCGGAACCAGGCTGTATAAATAGGATATTTGAACGAGATCGGCCGCGCTAAGTCTTTCGAGGCGGTATTGAGTCGTGTCGATAGGAACTTCATTGATGTTATCGTTTGTCAATACCATCTGCAATTCGCCCATGGCCTCAACATTTTTAAAACATTCGCTTATTAATCCCGCCATACGATTTGTGAAAAGTCCAAAGATAGTTTTATCGATAAGCTCGGGATGAATCTCCAAAATCCCGCCAAACAGCTCGTGAATATCGGTTACCGAATCAGCGAGCAGGCTGACGCTGCAGAATGGCAAATCTTTATAATAGCTGATAATCGATTTGGGTCGATTGTCCTGAATTTTCAGTAAGATGCTGCAATCTGTATTTAATTGAGTAAGATCGGCAATTATAATGGCATTGCTTAATGGATCGGAAAGCGACAATTGCAGAGCTCTCTCGCGGAAATTACGACCAAGACGAACAATCCGCGCTTTATTTTCTAGCGCAACAGGCATGACAATCCTTTGTCAATCATAAATAGTCGGCTTCCTTGCCGCCATTCAATAATATCTTATACAACTCATCGGCGTCCTACTACCGCCGAATATATGAAAGTAACATTTATTTTATCGTCAGGATTTCACCGGAAATTAAAATCTGAATTCAGGAAAAAAAGCGCTATCAATTGATATTATTTCTAAATAATCATAATTAGTTATCAATCAATGGAATACAAACTTACGATTGACATTTTCGCTCTTTTACCTGTGATTTTAGCCAATCGTACCATTCGAGTAATCCTTGCCCGGTGCGGCAGGAAACCTCGAATATTTTCAGTTGGCCATTGATTTTAAGGGCGTTTTCTTTAACTTTGGCCAATTCGAAATCAGATAAGCCTAAAAGGTCGATTTTATTTATCACCATCGCAGAAGATCGTCTGAACATACCCGGATACTTTAGCGGCTTGTCATCGCCTTCAGTAGTGCTAATCAATACGACTTTCATGTCTTCCCCGAGATCATAACTGGATGGGCATACCAAATTGCCGACATTTTCGATAAAAAGCAAATCGATTTTATTTATATCGAATTCGGCCAGGGCTTTTGTCACCATTTTGGCATCAAGATGACATGCGCCACCGGTAATGATTGCCCGAACCATTCTACCTCCGGCCTTAGACAGTCGGTTGGCGTCGTTCTCGGTCTGAACATCCCCGGCAACAAGCGCTATATTTATCTGCGAGCCCAAAGCCGCTATTGTTTTTTCGAGCAGGCTGGTTTTGCCGGAGCCGGGAGAGCTCACCAGATTCATCGAAACGATTTTATTGTCGGTGAGAGTCTGGCGAATCTTCATCGCCAGCTTATCGTTTTCGGAAAGGACTTTCTGTTCTATCGGGATTTTTTCTGACATATCAAAACCTCTAGGGATAATAATGATCACTCAACGTCTATATCGATTACTTCAAGTTCATCTCCCCGAATCAAATCAATATCAGTAGAAAAACATTCGGGGCAGATAAAGATAAATTCCTCGACCGTAAATTCGTGGCCGCATTTGCCGCATCTGCCTTTGATAGCGACTCTTTCGATTTCCAACCGGGCGCCGGCCATTGGCGTTTCCGCTACAAGGGATTCGAAGCCAAACACCAGCGAATCGGGAACGATATCGGTTAGTTCGCCAATTCTGACGCGCACCTGAAGCACTTTGGCATTGGGGCGATCCTGGACGGCCTTTTTGACCGCATTGACAATCGATTCGGCAAGGGCTAATTCGTGCATTCTTATTCGATTCTCCTGTTCATACTTAAGCAAAATAGATACTGAATTGGTTATGGCAAGCTAAATATTTTTAAAAAGATTTACATACATGTAAATACGGTTTAGATGGCAAGCCGTGATTTCGATATTAGGGGATACATGGGGTATTTTTATGGACATTGCGCGCGAAAAATACGGTGGTCAACAGCAGGGATAAATTCCTGATAATCAGCAAACTAACTCCCATCGGCTTTTGCATAACCATGTCGGGATAATAGAAAGGAAACAAGATCGCCGTAAAGATAGCGATAATCGACCAGCAAATCATCGTGCATATTTCCGATTTCTGATGCAAATAATAAAGCGATACAAAAGGATACAGCCAGAGTAAATACTGCGGCGACATGACTTTGTTGGCGATAATAAACATCAATAATAATATCAGAATTCCGGATATAAGAACTTGATTGACTTGAAGCTTGTCCTTGGAATAGTTTATACTGAGATAGTATAAATAATATCCAAAAATAATAGCGGCCAACATGACAAACGGCGAAAGCGTCGCCAGAAAAGGCGTGAAAGAGTTTTCAATATTGAAAGAACCAAAGTTATGATTTATCGAGTAAGGAACCCCAAAAAGCGCGGCCACGGACGCGATCATTCCAAATATAGATTCAACCTGAATTCCCCGGCCGCCATGATAAGATAACACGGATATCCACCACGGGCCAAACCACAACCCGCTAACAATAACTACTCCCACAAACGCCAATAATGCAAGGGCGAAATCAACTATGGGCTCACGCTTTTTCCGTTTGTTCTTCGCTTGAGTTATTAGAAAAAGCGGAAGCAATATCACAGGAAATATTTTGGCCAATGCCGCTATCCAAATCATTAAGTAAGCCGTAAACCAAGCGTTTTTTATCGTCGCGAAATAAACGCTTAGCATAATCATAAAAGCGACGGCGATATCAAGTCTATCATATAGCAGTTGAAACGCCAGACCGGTTAAAATCAAATATATCAGTAGATGTTTGAAAGCAATCGCCTTGGAGCGTCCGGGGCTATTATTAGCCAGTTTATTTATCATCCACATATTTCCAAAATCGAATAACATAATTAATAGCCGAAAGCTTACAAAATAGCTGCCCAGTATCTTCGCAAGTAATCCGGGAATCATAAAAATCAGAAGAGCTAAGGGCGGATATTCGACCTCAAAATCCCGATAGGGGGTTTGGCCGTCAAGAATATTTTCGGAATAGCGGGAATAGATAGGGATATCCGACCAATTAGGAGCGACTATCAGAAAACATAAAATCCTGGTAACGATAAAAATCGCCGCCAGGATAAAGAGATGCTTGCGGATATCGGTTGCTTTCAGATTACCGATCAGACGAATACCCATATTGACTTGTTAAAAGGCGCAATTTAGTTTTCGCTTTTTTCCACTTTTGCCCAAGTATCACGCAAAGATACGGTCCGGTTGAAGATAACATTGCCGGGTTTGGAATCGGGGTCTACCGAAAAATAGCCATGACGCAAAAACTGGAAGTGTTCCAACGGTTTTGCCTGTGTCAATCCCGGTTCAACCATGCACGATTTCAATATTTCCAGCGAATGTGGGTTTAGACTGGTTTTGAAATCGCCGTCTTCATCCGGGTCGGCTTTGGTGAATAGTTTATCATAAAGACGTACTTCGGCGGTTTTGGCGTGCGCCGCCGAAACCCAGTGAAGCGTACCTTTTACCTTTCGCCCATCGGCCGATTCGCCGCTTTTAGTCTGGGGATCATAAGTGCAATGGACTTCCTTGATTGCGCCAGTGTTTTCATCTTTAACAACACTTACGCATTTGATAATGTAAGCGTGCTTGAGTCGAACTTCCTGACCGGGAGCAAGCCTGAAATATTTTTTCGGAGCCGTCTCCCTAAAATCATCCTGCTCGATGTAAATTTCGCGTGAAAACGGCAATTTGCGCGTACCGGCGTTGGGATCTTCCGGATTGTTCACGGCCTCGAGTTCTTCCACTTTATTTTCGGGATAGTTATCGATAATCACTTTTAGCGGTTTCAAAACAACCATAACACGGTTAGCGCGTAAATTCAGGTCTTCCCGGATACAATGTTCAAGCAGGGCTACATCGACAACGCTATCGCGTTTGGCGACTCCGATTTTTTCGGCAAAAGCGCGGATTGATTCGGGCGTGTAACCGCGGCGGCGAAGGCCGCAGATTGTGGGCATACGGGGATCATCCCAGCCGCTGACTAATCCTTCCTGTACCAACTGCAGAAGTTTACGCTTGCTCATCACGGTATAACTTAGATTCAACCGGGCAAATTCAATTTGCTGAGGATGGTAAACGCCAAGTTCGTCCAAGAACCAATCATAGAGCGGTCGATGGTCCTCAAATTCGAGGGTACAAATCGAATGGGTTATACGCTCGATAGAATCCGACAGACAGTGGGTGAAATCGTACATCGGGTAAATACACCATTTGTCGCCAGTGCGGTGATGCGATTCGTGTTTGATTCTATATATAGTAGGGTCGCGCATATTCAGGTTACCGGCGGCCATATCGATTTTGGCGCGAAGCGTCCTTGAGCCATCGGGGAATTCCCCCTTGCGCATGCGTTCAAACAGGTCGAGGTTTTCCTCAACACTGCGATTGCGATAGGGGCTGTCTTTACCTGGTTCGGTCAGGGTTCCGCGATATTTCCGGATCTCCTCTGCATTTAGGTCGCAGACATATGCCTTCCCTTTTTTAATAAGCTGAACGGCGTAATCATAAAGCTTTTCAAAATAATCCGAAGCATAATATAGTCGGTCACCCCAACTGAAACCCAGCCAGCGGACATCCTCCATAATTGAATCGACATATTCGACATCCTCTTTGGTGGGATTGGTATCATCGAAACGGAGGTTACACAACCCATTATATTCGGCGGCCAGTCCGAAATTAAGGCAGATAGATTTGGCGTGGCCTATGTGAAGGTAACCGTTTGGTTCGGGAGGAAACCGGGTTTGGACTCTTCCGCCCCATTTATTGGTTTTCAAATCATTATCGATAATGGCTCTGATAAAATGAACGGGTGTCGCCGGTTTGATATCGCTTTCCGGTTTGCCGTCGTTCTCATCGTCATGTAATTTGTCGGACATCCTCACACCTCGCGGAAGTATTAACAACAGTTTTTTTAACTGCGGATTGCTCTAATAAATTATACGCGAATATTATCGAAATCACGCCGGATAAATCTGGTTAAACGCCGAAAGCAGTAAGCGATTAGAATACTTGCAAAACGCCGATCGGCGCACCAAACTCCAGACTTCATTGCGACCCAATTTCAGATCGCCTTGTTCGAGCAGACGTTGCGGATAATCGTTAAACAGCCGAAGCGTGGCGGCCGCCAGCATCACCGGCACAATAAGAAACATCCGCAACCCCAGAAATTTGACAGGGATTACCTTGATATATTCGATAGCATCCTGGAAATGGCGGCGACAGATTGTTACGACATGCCTGACCAGACCGCTTATATCTCCCCGCAGGGAATGAGCCGATTTACCGCCAAACGTAATCCCATAATTCTCGATATAAGTTTTCGGTAAGAAACAAATGCCTCTACCGGTATCTACTACGGTATCTTTTAAAATATTGACTTTCTGTAGGCCTAAACCGAATGAGCGCCCGAGATCATGTAGTCGATATCTGGTGTTATCGGCGAAACCGGCATAATCGGAGAAAATATCGGTCAACATATGGCCTACGGTGCCGGCGACATAATAGCAATATCTGTCCCAATCGGCCTCGTCCTTAAGGAAATTTATCTGCGGACTTAATAGCCCGTTACGCGGCCCGGTTGCCAGCATCGTATAATCGGCCATGCCCGTTGACATCTCTTGCACCCTCGGTAAAATATGCTGCTTGAAACTGTCGGGAAGCGAATCGACTGCCAGTAATACCCGATCGAGATTTTGTACCAGTATATGGTTGGAGTCGCTATCAGGTTTTTGAATAAGGTTATCATTCAACGGTGAAATATCAATGAAGGTGGATTTTAATTCTTCCAGAAGGACTTTGTCGTAATTATTCTTATGGTCAAAAAGCCGGCTATACTTTAAAAGGCTTTCGCGGCGCTGGCAAGCGGTTAAAATTTCGGAATCCTCGAAAGTATCGGCGATTCGGCAGAGCAAGTAAGCCAAACCGACCGGGCGACCAAGCCTCGAGGGCAAGAACTTTATTGCCAGATCGAAAGTTCGGGAAACCGAGGGCAGAATCTCTTTTGAGAATTTCAGCGCCTCGTCTAAATTACTTTCGTCAAGGTTGTTATTTATTAATCGTTTATTATCCATTTTCCAAACTTCAATCTTTTTGTCCGCAAGCGATAATTTATACAAGTTCAAACGGGTCTGTCAATTTTTTAAATTCCTGCCCGGCAAATCTATCGGTCATTCCAGCGATATAATCGGCCACGACAATGTATTTATCCTCATCCTGAGTGCGGGAAAAATATTGCGGCGGCAACTGGCTGGGATTTTCGATATAGGAATTAAACAGCGTACTGATAATCCGTTCCGCTTTCTCAGCCATCCTTATTAACCGATAGTGCCGATACATATTATCGTACATGAATTGCTTCAGTTTTGTTTCGCGTTCCGTCATGTCTTCGGAACGACATATCAGGCTCTGCTGGCATTGGCGGACTTCATCGGGACTTTTGGGGGCGGCTTTGGCGAGAGCCATGCGGCTGGCATCAATAGCGTCGGTAACCATCACATTCACCAAAATTTTAACCATTTGATAGCGATACACGGAGCTATCCAATTTGCCGAATTTTTTAACCAAGTATTCATGAGCCTGGCGCCAGAGTTCCAACTCCATCAAGCCGTCCACCGTAATTAAACCCGAATTTAGCCCGTCGTCGACATCGTGGCAAGTGTAAGCGATTTCATCGGCAATATTGACAATCTGGCATTCCAGCGATGGCTTTTCGGGAGTAAATAGTTCGCCGGATGCAAACGGATTATCATATATTGTTTCGTGTTTCAGGATGCCCTCACGAATTTCAAAAGTAAGATTTAGTCCCGGAAAATCAGGATAGCGCTTTTCGAGAAGCTCGACGACCCTTAATCCCTGCCGATTATGTTCAAATCCGCCATGATGTCGCATCAGCCGGTTAAGAGCCCCCTCGCCGGAATGACCAAACGGCGTATGCCCAAGATCATGCGCCAGGGCGATCGACTCAGCCAGGTCTTCATTAAGGGAAAGCGCTCGGGCAATGGCGCGGGCAATTTGCGCCACCTCGATAGTATGCGTAAGGCGGGTACGATAATGGTCCCCTTCGTGGTTGACAAAAACCTGCGTTTTGTATTCGAGCCGGCGGAAAGAGGATGAATGGATTATCCGGTCGCGGTCGCGCTGGAATTCGGTTCGATAGGGATGTTTGGGTTCGCGATATTTGCGTCCGCGCGATTTCCCGGATTTTACGGCATACGGCGCCAGCGTGTTTTCTTCGATTTTTTCCAGTTCTTCTATCATTGACATAATTATCGGAAAATTAGAGCAAAACTCCAACATCCCGGTAACTGGGTAACATCATAAAAAACATACTCAAAAGCAAACCCTTTGTATGAGATAATCGTTCCCAGATAATAGACCTGGGGACCGGTCAGAAATCCGGCTTTAATAGAGAATGGTTCGGCCAGGGTCAACTTCTGACCGAAATCGAATCGTGAATAGTTTTGATCATCCTTCAGATAAATGCCATGCAATGATACAAAACCGCTGATATGCCAGTTGGCGGCGGCCACCAATTCTATATGTTTGGCCGGACGTTTTTCGCCGCGCTTGGTCGGTATCTCATTGACCGACGCCAATAAGCCGATCGTTTTATATACAAATGCTGTTTTAAGAGAAAGAAAATCGTTGTGATCTCTCTTATAATCACCCCCGAATATTAGAATATCACGAGAAAAGCCGACCCCCATAGTCAACGTTGACAGGATAGGTTTAGAAAATGATATATGATATTTCTGAGTTTCGTAGAGGTCTTTAATCCCATAATCTGTAAAAGAAAAGCTATACCTTCCAAAGCGTGTATTAAACGAAACTTGCCCATGATACCAATCCAATTTCTTGATATCGTAAAGGCTGGCGTTGGCAAATTTGCATTCAACGGGGTATCTTTTTGGGGAAAACACGAGCGAATCAACGGGGGCAATTTCATCAAGACAATCACGGCCAAGAATCATAAAATCGGGGCCTTCGAAACCAAAAGCTGTCGAAAAACCGATTATTATAAAAATGATTAGAATTTTCATGGAATAATAACAAACGGAAATAATTTTGATTGAACAAGAGACCCGGTAGTGTACAATTTGATAAAATACAAACCGGGCGGCAACAAATCGCCGTCATTGTCGATACAATGCCAGCCACCATAGTTTTGAAAGCGGTCGCTGTTTTCGATTACCGTGGCTCGCTTTCGGCCGGTATCATCATAAATCGAAATCGTAATTATAGTACCTACTGGGAACCAATACTCATAACGAATCGACCCGCCGACTAATGTCCTATCGCTATATTTAAAATCGCTGTCAATCGATTCAGACACCGGCGAGTTTTTTCCGCCGGGGGTTGAACCTGATATATAATTACAGCAATGCCACCCAGTTACTGGATCCGTTTCGTCATCGCGTTCGTAGCTGTAGCCATCGCCACAGGCCGATTGCCAATGACACTCATCTATAATCCGGCTGAGAGAATCTAATAAAAAGATATCGCCCCTGGAATTCGGTAGAGATATGCTTATTTCGACCGCCTGATAGCGTTCTGAAGCATAATCTCCCCAGACTCCCGATGAATCCCCCCAGCGATATTCAAAACAATCGCTTCCGTTCAGAGGAAGCAGCCTGCGGCAAAACACCGCGTACGCGCGCGGTTCAAGATAATTCATCGTTGGTAAGTTAAGAGTATCCTCGTTGACAACGAGGCGATACTTATCCGGATGCTCTCGATGTTGTCCGCTGTTATAGATTTCGATCCATTCTAAAAGCACCCGGTTGCCCGGTTCATTGGCCATCACTTCGCTGATAACCATATCCGCGCGAGCTACCGTTGCCAGCAAAGCCAATATTAAAACACTATGTGAGATTATAATTTTCATAATGTCTTCTCAACGATTGCATTGGCGCGCCAATTGTTGCCATAAACCAGTTCGATCGCAAGATAAAATCCACCGGGCAATTCGGTCTTTTCGGTGATTATCGGATGCCAGACGCCATCAAGATAGCCGCGGATATCGGCACGGATATCTAAATTGCCTCCAAAGCTGTTGCGAATGCTAAGGAAACCATAGCTATCGGCGTTTTCCATTCCGGATTTATCCGTTTCGATTTTAAACCCTAACCGCTCCAAAAAGGATAATGGCAGATCGCAAATAATTCCTTTCCACCAGAACTCGCCTTTGCCTTTTTTCACCATATAACTGATCTGATTACTGATGGCAAATATATCGTCAAGACTCACTTTTCGCCTGGCCGATACAATCACATTCAAGTAGGGATTGTCTGCCTGTTTCCAGGTTTGATATCCCAAAGCCAGATCGCGTTTGAACAAGCGGATTGCCGCGCCGGTTTCCCCTGCCTGAGCGGTGCGAAAACCTACCGGTTCATCGGTGGGATAAAATGAATGATAGTCGGAGGCGGCTTTACCGCTGCAGTTATAGTTTTCGAAATGGCGGGCGTAGCTCCAGAAATCGGCCGCAAAGGTTCCATATTCGCTGACCTTGATACCGGTTAGATAGCATGCCGCGCTTTGATTTACCTGCGATACTTCACCGCCTATCATGAAATTTGGTCTTGAAAAAGCGAAAAACAGCCCTTCGGCCATCCTGGTTTCGTGGCTTCTATCGATATCGATATAGTTATAACCGCCGGCAATTCCCAGAGTCAGCGCGTCATGGTTAAATGACAGACCGCCGCCGGAGAATCTTTTTTTAATCATATCGTAGTATTTTGATGACAGATAGAATCTGCCGGAATAATTCTTATAAACA